>CBFDBL010000093.1:0-13205 GCA_965603035.1 uncultured bacterium | reverse complement strand
CGCCTTGCCCGTGAGGGCATGCGATTCACCGACGCCTACGCCGCGGCGCCCGTGTGCTCGCCCATGCGAGCCAGCTTCATGACGGGCCAGTACCCCGCGCGCGTCGGCATCACCGACTACCTGCGGCCCAACGACCCGAGGTTCCTCTCCCCCGACCACGTGACCATCGCCGAGGCGCTCGGCGCCGTCGGCTACGCCTCCTGCCTCATCGGCAAGTGGCACCTCATGGGCGACTACGCGACGCGCCGGGGCGACCCGAAGCTCCACGGCTTCTCCGAGGTCCTCTGCTCGGAGAGCCGCGGCATCGGCGGCGGCGACTACTGGGCTCCCTACAAGTTCAACCCCGCCATCCAGCCCCGCGCCCAGCACGAGTACCTCACCGACCGCCTGAACCAGGAGGCCCTGGACTTCATCGCCCGCCATCGCGACAAGCCTTTCCTGCTCTACCTCTCGCACTACGCCGTCCACACGCGCCTCGTCGGCAAGCCCAGGCTCGTCGAGAAGTACAAGGCGAAGCCCGGCGCCGGCCGCAGCCGCAACAACCCCGAGCTGGCCGCCATGGTCGAGAGCATCGACGACGGCGTCGGGGCTATCCTCGCCAGGCTCGACGAGCTGGGCCTCGCCGACCACACCGTCGTCGTCTTCATGTCCGACAACGGCGGCGAGCGCCGCGTGACGTCCAACGCCCCGCTGCGCGGAGCCAAGAGCCAGCTCTACGAGGGCGGCATCCGCGAGCCGCTCATCGTCCGCTGGCCTGGGGCCGTGCGCCCGGGCACCGTGTGCCGCACGCCCGTCTCGAGCGTCGACTTCTATCCCACCCTGGTCGAGATGGCCGGCGCGCCGCGCAACCCGCGCCAGGCGCTCGACGGCGTGAGCCTGGTGGCGTTGCTGCGCGGGACGGGCGAGCCGAAGCGGCGGGCCCTCTTCTGGCACTACCCGCTCGCGCGGCCCCACTTCCTCGGCGGCGTCAGCGCCGGCGCCGTGCGCGACGGCGACTGGAAGCTCATCGAGCTCTTCGACACCGGCAAGGTCGAGCTCTACAACCTCCACGACGACATCGGCGAGACGACCGACCTCGCCACGAAGATGCCCGCGAAGGCGGCCGAGCTCAGGAAGCTGCTCGCCGACTGGCGGCGCAGCGTTCGCGCCGACATGCCCAGCCGCCCTACGGGAGTGCAATTCCATCTGACCCTCGACGAGCCCGCCGACGCGAAGCGCGCCGCCGACCAGTCGGGGCGCAAGCGACACCTCGACTACCACGGCACGAAGCCCGCCCCCGGCCGCAAGGGCAAGGCGCGCCGCTTCAACGGCAAGAGCGACTACCTCGACCTCCCCCGCCCGCTCGCGCCGAGCCCCGCACGCAGCCCACTCGTCGTCGCCGCGTGGATCCGGCCCGAGAAGCCCGACGGCGTCGTCCTCGCCCACGGCGGCAACCGTCACGGCTACGCCCTCTACCTGCGCGGCGGCAAGCTCGCCATGTCGGCCTGCATCGACTGGAAGCGCGCGACGGCGACCGCCCCCGGCCCGCTGCCCGACGGCTGGGTGCACGTGGCCGGCCGCCTGGCCGCCGACGGCGCGATGACCCTCTTCGTCAACGGCAAGCCCGTCGGAGCCGCGAAAGCCCCCGGCACCCTGGCCGCCAACCCCGGCGACAGCCTCCAGGTGGGGGCCGACACCGTCCAGCCCGTCGGCGACTACGAGGTCCCAAGTCCCTTCGGCGGCCTCATCGACGAGGTCAAGCTCATCTACCGCGCCCTCGCCGACCCCGATGTCGCCGCGGAGGCCGCCCGCGCGCTACAATAGTGCCATGAACCCGAGCCTCCCCAACCCGGTGCGGCCGATCCCCCGGTCGCTTGTGGCAAGTGCCGTCCTGTGGGCTGCCTGGACGTCGGCGGGCCAGTTGGCCGGCGCCGAGGCGCCGGCCCCCAGCTTCCTGCCGCCCTGCCCCGGCGTCGTGGTGACGGCGGAGCAGGCGCCGGTGAGGCTCGCGGGGACGGTGGTGGCAACGGTGGCGCGCGGACGGCGGTTCGGGGTGCGGCAGGCGAAGGCGGGTGCCTACGAGATCCAGGTGTTCAGCGGGCGGACGCTGCGCCACGGGTGGATCGAGGCCCGCCACGTGCGAGAGCTGCGGAACGCGGACGTGGACCTTGCGGGCGAGGCGCTGGCGATCGCCCAGGAGCTGAATCCGGCCGCCGACGTGGCGGCGCTCCGCGCACGGGTGGACGCGCTGAGGGCGCGGGTGACCAAGGCGGCGGAGGGGGCCGCCACCCCGACAGCCCGGTTCCGGGTCATCAGCCGCGTGCTGTTCCGCGAGGAGCGCTTCCGCTACCAGAAGGCCGCGCATCCGCTCGATCGCGTGCTCGAGCACAGGACGGGCAACTGCCTGAGCCTGTCGCTGCTCTACATGGCCGTGGCGCGGGACCTGCGGATGCCGCTGTGCGGCGTCTCGGTGCCGAAGCACGCCTTCGTGCGCTACGACGACGGCGCGGGGCGCTTCAACATCGAGCCCTCCATGGGCGGCATCCTGGTCAGCGACGCCTACCTGCGAGACCGCTACGGTGGGAAGGACCGGCCCCCGCCTAAGCTGCTCTCGCACCTCGAGCTCGTGGGCGTGGCCCTCTCGCAGATGGCCAGCGACCTGGCGCTCCGCGGCGACCACCCGCGCGCCCACAAGCTCTTCGCGCGCGCCGCCGAGCTCACCCCCAGAAACAGCGAGACCTACCACAACTGGGGAAACTGCCTGCTCGCCCTCACCAGGAACGCCCAGGCCGCCGACCTCTTCGCCCGCGCCGTGCAGTGCGACCCGCGGAACCTGGGCGCACGCACCGCCTGGGCCGTCGCGCTCTCGAAGCTCGGCCAGACGCGCTCGGCCTGCGAGCAGTTCGCGCGCGTCGTCGAGGCCCACCCCACCCACGCCGACGCCTGGTTCAACTGGGGCACCACGCTCCTGCGCATGGGCCGGGTGGCCGAGGCCAGGGCCAAGTTTGCCAGGGCCATCGCCCTCAAGCCGCAGCTCAGGTCCCTCGCCGACGACATGCTCCGCCACGTCGGCTCCGGCGAGTTCGACAGCCGCACCTGGCAGCCCCAGCGCCGGCCCTGACCCCCCAGCCTTTACAAACCCTTTACACCCTTGAGCTTTCACCCCTTGAACTCGCGAGCCCCGTCCTGTAAAAGGGATAGAGGTGAACACACAGGCCACTCCCCGCACTTAACGGATAGCCGGGGGAAGGGAACCTTCCTATGCCGATGGCCCGTACGCCATGGCTCGCATTTCTGGCCGCCGCGCTCAGCGCCGCCAGCGCGCTCGCACGCCCGGCGAAGCACAAGGGCCTCGTGCCCGCCAACTTCAACCAACGCACCGATGCCCTCGGCTTCATGTGGGACGTGCAGGCCAACGGCGCGGTGGACGACGGCTCCGACGACTGCTTCGACACGGGCATGGCCCTGCTGGTCAACGGCAGCGGCTTCAGCCCCAGCGCCCGTCCCGTGATGACCGCCGACGGTCGCGAGTACGTCCTCAGCGGCCAGGTGGCTGGCCTCAAGATCACACGCCGAGTCCTCGTGGACACCAAGCGCGCCGCCGCGCGCTACCTCGAGGTCTGCCACAACCCAGGCACCAAGACCGTCCAGGCACAGGTCAGCCTCGTCTCGAACCTCGGCGCCAACGCGCAGGCCACCCTCTCGAGCTCGGGCAAGCCCTTCGTCGGCGGGGGCCTCGGCAAGAAGGACGCCGGCTTCGTCACCCTCAGCACCTCCAGCCGCCCGTGCGTCCTCTTCCTGCTCGCCAGCCACCGCAGCAAGCTCAAGCCCACCGTCCAGGTGCAGAACAACCGCACCTACCGCGTGGACTACCGCATCACCGTGCGGCCGAAGGCCACGGTCACGCTCTTCCACCTGGTGGCGCAGCGGCGCGGCCTGAGCGCCAGCAACGCCGCCGATGCCTTCAAGCCCTTCTACAGATCGCGCCTCATCAAGCCCGAGCTGCCCCGCGAGCTGCGACGCACCGTCGCCAACTTCCGCGCGGGCCTCGGCGGCGACCTCTTCGCCGCCGGCGAGCTGATCCAGGCCGTCGCCGACCTGGCCGAGGCCCACGGCGTGGACCGCGGCGCCGACGACGTGCTCGTCGTGGACGAGGAGGCCCACCTGGCCGGGACCGCCTCGGTGGCGGGCCTCGAGGCCGAGACCCGACACGGCAAGGCACAGGTGACCCTCGCCGAGGTCGCGCTGCTCTACGGCGGCGCCGGCGTTGGCAGGCCCATGCGCCTCCACCTCCGCAACGGCGAGGTGCTCGCCGGGCCCATCCGCGCCACCGGCCTGCGCCTGACGACCCGCGGCGGCATGAGCCTGGCGCTCGACCCCAAGCGGATCAACCTCCTCGTCGCCCGCGCGGCCAAGAGCGACGGCCAGCCCGCCGACGGCGCCATCGCCTACGTCCGCACCCATCAAGGCGACCGCCTGGCCGTGGGCAGCGCACAGCCCATGACCATCGAAGCCGCCACCGCCTGGGGGCCCCTCACCCTCCCGCTCGAGCGAGTCGAGCGGCTCGTCTACGCCCGCGAGCCGCAGCCGGGCCTCCGGCTCGTGCTCGCCGACCGCAGCCAGTTCCCCGTCGTGCTCCGCGGCGACGAGCTCGCCGTCCACACCCTGAGGTTCGGCACCGTCAAGCTCCCGCCCCAGGACGTGGCGGCGCTGATCCGCATCGTCACCAAGCCGGCGCACAAGGACGGCAACGACGACCCCGGCGACGACCTGCCCGACGACGAGATCCACGCGCCCCACTGCATGCTCGCCGGCGACCACGTGCTCGTCGGCCCACTCGCCGCGCCCGCCGTCCACGTCGTCACAGCCACGGGCGTCACCCCCGTCGATACCGCTCGGATCCACAAGATGGAGCGCTCGGAGGACGACAACCCCGCCCTCCCCGCCTTCGAGCTCGAGCTCCAGGACGGCGGCACCCTCGCCGGCCCGCTCGAGGAGCGCCTGCTGCCCGTCCGCGTAGGGCAGTGCACCCTCCGCGTGCCCGTCGAGCACATTTTCTCCTACACCGTGCCCAAGCCCAAGCCGACGCCGAAGGAGGAGGAGCCCAAGCCCAAGGAGAAGCAGAAGCCCAAGGACCCCGCGGCTGAGCTCGCGCCCGTCGAGGAGGAGGAGAGCGAGGAATGGTGACCCAAGCCCGCAGCGACGGCTCCCGCCAGCTCGGGCGCGCGGCCCTGGCCCTCGCCGCCGTCTGCTCCCTGACCGCGCCGGCCTCGGCCCGCACCGCGCGGCACGGAGCCCTCGTGCCCGCCAACTTCCAGCACAAGGTCGACGCCATGGGCTTCCGCTGGGACATCATGCAGGACGGCTCGATGCGCGACCACGCCCACAACGCCTTCAACCAGCTCGGGCGACTCCACATCAACGGCAACGCCTTCAGCACCAGCCGCCCCATGATGACCCCGAGCGGCGACGAGCACGTGCTCGTGGCCCGCGCGGGCAACCTGCTGGTCACCCGCCGCGTCCGCGTGGACACGAAGCTCGCCGTCTGTCGCTACGTCGAGCTGCTCCGCAACCTCGGCTCCGCGCCCGCGCCCGTCTCGCTCATGGTGCGGACCTACCTCGGCTCGAACTGCCAGGCCGTCGTCTCCGACCGCGGCGCCGCCAACCCGACCGCGCTCGGTCCCAAGGAGTCGGGCTTCGTCGCCATCCAGGCCGGCTCCCAGCGGCCTTCGCTCCTGTTCTTCCTCGCCGCGCACGGCAGCCGACTCAAGCCGTCGATCATGAACAGCAACAACTACGACTTCCGCATCACCTACTCCATCGTCGTGCCGCCAGGCAAGACCGTGGGGATCTGCCACGCCTACGGTCAGCGCCGCTTCGCCGCCGGCGCCGACGCCAAGGCGCTCGCCAGCCTCTTCAAGCCGTTCAGGGGCCGCACGTGGCTCCGCGACCTGTCCAGCGGCGCGCGCAAGGCCCTCGCCAACCTCCGCGGCACCGCCTATCCCAGCGACGTCGCGCCCGAGCTCCACACCCTCAAGAGCCTGGGCATCGCGCCAGGCCCGAGCGACGTCCTGGCCTTCCGCGAAGCGACCCGGCTCGACGGCAGGACCGCCTGCACCGAGCTGGCCATGGCCAGCCGCTACGGCACCAAGGCCATCGCGCTCGGCCAGGTGGCCGCCATCGTCGGCGGCGCGCGCCTCGGCCGACGCAGCCAGCTCTTCCTCCGCGACGGCCGAGTCCTCTCCGGCACCCTCACTGCCAAAGGCCTGCGATTCACCATGAACTCAGGCCTCACCATGGACCTCCGCCCCGAGACCCTCGACCGCCTCGTCCTCCACGCGGAGCCCGACGACGGCAAGCCCGACCCCGCCGTCGCCGTCTTCGTCGAGACCTTCGAGGGCGACCGCCTGGCCGCCGCGCGCGACCCCGCCGTCCGCTTCTCCCTCCGCACCCCGTGGGGACAGATCGACGTCCCCATCGACGGCATCCGCTGGGCACGCCTGCCCGAGGAAGGCCTGCCCGGGCACCTCGTGGCCCTCAAGGACGGCAGCCGCTTCATCGCCTTCCTCGACGGCCCGCCCGTCGCACTCAACACCCTGACCTTCGCGGCCCAGAAGGTCCGTCCCGTGGACATCCGCACGATCACGGCGGCAGGCGAGGATGCCCAGCCCGACGACGACGACCGCGAGCTCACCCAGCCCCACGTCCTGCTGACCGGCGGCGGCATCCTCGTCGGCCGCGTGGCCCTCCCCCAGCTCCACCTGCTGGCCGCGGGCGACGTCATCCCCATCCCGCCCAGCCAGATCCGCACGCTGCACAACCTGGCCGAGGACGAGGGCGAACAGCCCGACGGCAGCGCCCTCTTCCAGGCCGACCTGTGGGCCGGCGGGACCGCCACGGGGCGCCTGCGCGAGCTCCTCCTGCCCGTCCGCGTCGGCGACCGCGTGCTCCGCGTGCCCGTGCGCGACGTCGTGGAGGTGAACGTGCCGACGCCCACGGTGCCCGACGCGCTCCGCGAGCAGATCGCGCGCCTCGTCCGCGACCTCGGCCACGCCGACTGGGAGACCCGCGACGCCGCCTCGCGCCGACTCGCCGAGCTCGGCCTCATGGCCAAAGCCCACCTCACCGAGGCATCGAAGCACAGCACCGACGCCGAGATCCGCCGACGCGCTCGCCTCCTCATGGAGGCCATGAAGGAATGAAGCAGCCCCCGCCACCCACCTTCCAGGCAGCAGCCCGCCGCGCCGTGCGACGCCTGCTGCTCGCGCGCTGCCTCCGCCTCCTCGGCGCGACGGCCGCCCCCGTGTTCCTGACGGCCACGGCCCTCCTCGTCGCCTGGCGGCTCGGCGGCGGGCGCTCGAGCGGCCCGCTCTGCGCCGGCGGCGTGGTCCTCGCCTGGCTGCTCGCCACCGCGCTGTGGGCCTGGCTCCAGCGGCCGACCCCGGCCGGGGCCACCGCTGCCTGGGACGCCCGCGCGGGCCGCCACGAGGCGTTTCTCTCCGCCCTCTGCTTCGAGGCCAGGCCGGGGCTCGACGACGGCGAGCGCCTCCACCTCGCCGCCCAGCAGCGCAAGCTCGCCGACGGCCTCGCCGGCCTCCACCGACTCATCCCGCTCGCCGTCTCGTGGATGCTTCTCCTGCCCGTCGGCTTCCTCGGCTTCTCCGTCTCCGGCCTGCTCGTGCGGCCCCTGCCGGCCGAGGACAGAGCGCTCGACGCCGAGGCCCGCCGCCGCGCCGCCGACGAGGCCGGCGACCTCGACCGACAGTCGAAGAAGCTCGATCGCCTCGAACAGCTCGACGAGAAGGAGCAGGAGGCGGTCGAGCAGCTCAAGGCCTCGCTCGACGAGGCGGCCGAGAAGCTGAAGGGCCTCGACAAGGAGACCCAACGCGACGTGCTCACCGACCTCGAGCGCCGCGCACGCCAGGCCGAGAAGCTGGCCGACAGCCTCGGCGCCGGCCAGGCGTGCTTCCGCAGCTCGCCCATGATCGCCGAGCTCGCCCGACACGCCGAGACGGCCGACCTCGCCAACGCCCTCCGCGCCAGCGACCTCGAGCAGACGGCCCACGAGGCCACCACGATCGCCGACGGCCTCCGCAGCCCCGAATGCACCATCGAGAAGCACCAGCGGCTCCAGCACGCACTCTCCAAGGCCCTGGGCGCCGCCGACGAGAACGACCGCCGCACCCTCGTCGCCCGGCGCCTCGAGCCCGCACGCAAGCACCTCGAAGCCGACGACCGCCCACGGGCTGCCGAGGAGTTCGACCGCATCGCCGAGCACTTCATGCGCGCCAGCCAGCGCGTCGAGGCCCAGCGCCGGCTCCGCCGGCTCGCCGGCAAGCTGCGGAACGCTGGGCAGCGCATCTTCGGGCGACGCCTTCGCACCATGGAGCGCCTGCCGCAGCGGCTCGCGCGCAACGCCGACATGCTACCCCGTGGCTACTGGCCCCCCGGCCAGCGGCCGCGGTTCCACCTGCCGCCGTGGATGGGCCCGCTGCCAAAGGACATGAAGATCGGCCGCGGCACGCCCCGGTGGCGCCTCGACGGCTTCCCCGTCCCCGGCCAGGGCGGCGGCGCCTGCCCCGGCGGCGGCCTGACGCCCGTGCCCGGCTCCGGCAACTGCCCGGGCAGCGCCGGCGCGACCACGGGCGGCCTCCACGCGGGCGTCGGCTCCGCACCCTATGGCAAGACGCCGACCCAGCCCTTCGGCGCCACCTCCACCAAGGTCGTTGGCCCCACCCTCGGGCGGGACGGCGACTCCGAGGCGCGCTTCGTCCAGGGCCGCGACCACCGCGAGGAGACGGCTCGCTCGGCCAGCGACATCGCCATACAGTTCATCCGCGCCGAGGAGGAGGCCCTCGCCGAGGAGCCTCTGCCCCTGACACGCCGCGAACAGGTGCTCCGCTACTTCACCGCGCTCAGGAGACAGCTCGAGGATGAGCACTGACGCCCTCACGGCCCTCGAAAGCGCCATGGCCCACTTCCGCGAGCGCTTCGCCCAGCTCTTGGCCGGCATCCAGCAGGCCATCGTCGGCCACGACGAGCTGATCACCGACGTGCTCGTCGCCATGTTCTCCCAGGGCAACGTCCTGCTCGAGGGCGTCCCCGGCATCGGCAAGACGTACCTCGTGCGGGTCGTCGCGCGGGTGCTCAACCTGACGTTCGGCCGCATCCAATGCACGCCCGACCTCATGCCCGCCGACATCCTGGGCACGCACATCGTCGGCGAGGACGCCGACGGGCACAGGGCATTCCGCTTCGAGAAGGGCCCCGTGTTCCACCACCTGCTGCTCGTGGACGAGGTGAACCGCGCGACGCCGAAGACGCAGGCCGCGCTCCTCGAGGTCATGCAGGAGCACTGCGTGACCGCGGCCGGCGAGCGCTTCCCCCTCGACGAGCCCTTCTTCTTGCTCGCCACTCAGAACCCAATCGAGATGGAGGGCACGTACCCGCTGCCCGAGGCGCAGCTCGATCGCTTCTTCTTCAAGTCGCGCGTGCCGTTCCCCAGCCGCGACGAGTTGGTCGAGATCTCGCGGCGCACCACCGGCTTCCGCGAGCCCGAGCTCGACGTGGTGATGACCGGCGAGGAGCTCGTCGGCTTCCAGCAGATGCTCACCCACGTGCCCATCGCCGACCCGCTGACGGAGTATGCGGCGTCGCTCGTGCTGGCAACGCATCCGGGGACCGATGAGGCGCTGCCCCAGGTCGCGCGCTTCGTGGCCTACGGCGCCAGCCCGCGCGGGCTCCAGGCGCTGGTCCGGGGCGCGCGCGTCCACTGCGTGCTCGACGGCCGCACCGCCGTGTCGGTCGCCGACGTCCACCGGGTCGCCAAGCCGGCGCTCCGCCACCGCATCCTCCTCAACTTCGAGGGCGAGGCCGAATCGCTCGACGTCGATGGGCTCATTGCCGACATCCTCGCCCATGTCCCCACGCCGGCGGGCCCGCGGTGACCCCAGCCGGCCACCAGCGCGACCGCTGCGACTGCCCCCGGCACAGGCAGCCCGATAGCCGCGAGTGTCGAGAAGCCATGTCGAGACGCTGGCTCACTGCCTGCATCCCCCTGCTCGGCGTCGTGCTCGCCGCGACGGCAGTCATCGCGCGCGCGGGCGAGAGGCCGCGCGCGGACGACCTCTCCACGAGATCGCTTCCCCTGCGCACCGCCCTCCACCGCGACCCCACCCTCGGCGCGCCCCTCGACCGCCTCCTCGACCTCTACCGCAACGCAGGCCGCGTGGACGACCTGCTCGCCGTCTATCGCGGCCACGTGGCGCAGTTCCCGGCCGACTGGCGCGCCTCGAGCGTCCTCATCCGTCTGCTGGCTGCCGTGGGCGACCCCGAGGCCGGCTCGCGCTCGGCCGCCGCCGTCCAGCAGTTCCCCGACAACGCCTACCTCCACTACCTGCGCTACAAGGTGCTCCAGGCCGCCCGCGACCGCCGCGCCCTCGACCAGCTCGACCTCGCGGTCGCGCGCGAGCAGCTCCCGGCCCGCAAGCGCGCCTGGCTCGACGAGCTGATCCCGCAGGCCATCGGCCAGGACCGCCGCGAGCTGGCCGAGAAGCACCTCGAGGCCCTCGCCGCCGCCGTGGCCGCCACCCCCCAGGGCGCGCTCGACGTCGCCCGCGCGATGCTGCGCTGCAAGCTCCACGCCCTCGCGCTCGAGACCCTCGAGGCGGCGGCGAAGGCCCACCCGCCGCCCGAGCTCGGCGTCGCCATCGCCGTGGCTGCCGCCGATGCCGAGGTGGGCCTTGCGCGGCCGGGCGACGCAGCGCGGCGGCTCGATCGCCTGCTTGCCCGCCTCACGCCCGACTACTGGCAGCGGCCCGAGATCCTGCGCCGCCGCATCGCGCTCGTCACCTCGGAGGCCGAGCGCCAGAAGATGCTCGAGGCCGCCCGCGCGCGTGTGGCTGCGCGCGCGAAGGACGAGGCCGCCGTGCTCGACCTGGCTCAGCTCCTCGTCGGTTTCGAGCGGCGACGCGACGCGCTCGACGTCCTCCGCGAGGCCGGCCGCCGTCTCCCGGCCTCGACGGGCATCGAGCGCCACGCGCTCGACCTCTATGGCCGCCTGCGCGACGAGCGCGGCCGCGCCGACTACCTCGCCGAGCGACTCCAGGCGCGGCCCGAGCGGCGCGACCTCCGCCTCCGCTACGTCCAGGCGCTCTTCAGCGTCGGCCGCAGCACCGAGGCGAGCGCGGAGCTCCAGCGCCTGCTCGCCGGCATGGGCGGCGCCGAGCGCGCGCAGCGGCTGCTCGAGGTGGCCCGCTACCTGCGCCGCGCGAGCCTCACCGCCGATGCCGCGAAGGTCTTCGAGCAGGCCGTCCGGCTGCTCCCCGCACGCCTCGACGTGCGGCGCGAGCTGGCCGAGACCTACCTCGCCATCGGCCAGCGGCGTCAGGCGCGGGAGCTGTTCGCCGCAGGGATACCCGACGAGGTCGCGATGGAGAGCCTGCTCGACGTGGTGCCCTTCCTCGTCGAGCAGCGGATGTACCGCGAGGCCGAGGCCGCGCTCGCTGCCAGGATCCAGCAGGCGCCGACCCACCTCGACGTCCGTTTGCTGCTCATCAGCATCGAGGCCCGCATCGCGAACCAGGCGTCCGGCGAGCGGCTCATCGTGGGGACCCGCAGGATCGCCGACACGGCGCCGCGCTACCGCCGCTGGCTCGAGGCCGCCGTCGCCTTCCACGACACGTTCCGCACGGTGCTCGGGTTCCTCGGGGACGAGATGACGCGGCTGAACGGCGAGCGCCGCGGCTGGTCGGAGGCCGAAGTGGCTCGGCGCATGGCCTTCGCCGACGTTGCGGCCGCCGCGGACTTCGGCGGGCAGGTGGCCGACATGCTCCGGGGCGACCTCGAGGGCGAGCCGCCGCCGGTCGTCCGCTCGCGGCTGCGCCGACAGCTCATCGCCGTCCTCCAGCACGCGCGCGACGCCGAGGCCCCCATCGAGGAGCACCTCAGGGCGCTCGCCAAGGAGGACCCCCAGGCCGCCAGCGAGTGCAGCGCCCGCCTCGCCCTGCTCTACGACCGCACGGGCCGCCACGACCTCATCGCGCCGCAGCTCGCGCAGATCGACGTGACGGCGCTGCGCGATGCCGAGTCCCTCGAGAGGCTCGAGAAGCTCTACGCCGACCGAGGCGACGGCAGGGCCGTGCTCGCCCTGCTCCAGCGGCTCACCGTGCTCGAGCCATCGCGCCGAGGCTACTGGGAGCGCTGGCTCGCCGCGCTCGCCGCCTCCGGCGACGAGACGCGCCTGCGCGGCGCCATTCGACGCCTCCTCGCCGGCATCGACCGCATGCCGCTGGCCGACGAGACCCGGGACCTGCTGGCCGCTCACCACATCGACTCTTGCTGGCGCTCGGTCGCCGAGCGTCTGACTGATGACCGGCCAGCGTCGCTGGCCGATGCGCTCGCTCTGCTCGACGCCGTCGAGCGCGGTGCCCAGCGGCGCGACCAGTGGCTCTGGGCCGCGTGGGCCCGCGCCTACATCCTCAACCGGCTCGGCCGCGCGAAGGCCCGCGATGAGGCGATCGCCGAGCTCGAACGCGTCGCCCACCACACACCACCACGCCCCGCCGGCGAGTCCTCCAAGAAGCCGGCCAGGGACTCCCTGACCGGCATCGTCTTCCCCGACGGGCTCGTGCTCTCGCTCGATGCGGCAACCGAGATGCTCAGGGCGGAGCCCGCCGGGCGCAAGGCGCGCCAGCGCACCGACCGCCGCGGGCCAGTGCCCGAGCTCGACGCCAGGTGGGTGCTCGACACGGACGGCGACCCCGTCACCCACATCGTGCCCGTCGATGAGGCGCGAACCCTCGTGCGCGATCTCGGCGGCAAGCTCTACTGCCTCGAGACGGCGACCGGCAAGCTGCTCTGGGAGAGCGGCGCAGCAGCCGTCGAGCCGCCGGAGCCGGTCGCGGCCGCTCCCGCGCCACCCGTCCTCTTCGGCCACCGTGGCTGGGTCGCTCCCGTGCCTCCGGTGCCGGCGCGGGCCGAGACGCCCAAGCAGTTCCTGCCGCCGAGGCCTGCCGCCGACGGCCACGGGCGGGTCTACGTGCCGAGCGCCGGCACGCTCGAGTGCCTGGCCGCGGACGACGGACGCCTGCTGTGGCGTGTCCGCCTGAGGGACGACGTGGGGACGCCGTCGGGCATGCCGCCCCTCGCCGTCTTCGCCGGGGGCAAGAGGGCGCTCGCGTACGAGCCGATCAGGCAGCCGTCGAACGCGGCGTTGCGGACGAAGC
>CBFDBL010000092.1:0-13312 GCA_965603035.1 uncultured bacterium | reverse complement strand
AATACCTGGGGGCAGGCCTGGTTCGACAAGGACAACGATGGCGACCTCGACCTCGTGCTCGGGAGCGCCGCCGGCGTCAAGCTCCTCGAGAACCAGGCCAAGGGCACCTCCTGGCTCCGCCTCAAGCTCGCCGGCAAGGGACACAACCGCCAGGCCATCGGCGCCCGCGTCACCGTCACCGCGGGCACGCTCCGCGCCGTCCGCGAGGTCGCCTGCGGCGGCGGCTCCGCCTCGCAGGGCTCGCCCATCGTCCACGTCGGGCTCGGCGGCTACACAGGCGGAGCCCAGGTCACCATCCGATGGCCCGACGGCCACTCCCAGCGCATCGACTACGTCAGGCCCAACAACGTCGTCACCGTCGAAGAGAAGTAGCCGGCGAGCCCCCGACCTCCCTCGACAGCCCTACCGTCAGCCCTTCTGCGCCCCCTTCGGGATCGCCCAGTGGCCGCCCTTGCGGTAGGCGCGGCCCAGGAACGTTGCCGCCTCGTCGTCGCCGACGATCGTCTCGGTCGCGGGGTCGAACCTCAGGGTGCGGCCGAGTCGGCAGGCGATGTTGCCCAGGTGCACGAGCGCGACGCTGCGGTGGGCGGTCTCGACGCCGGCGTGGGGCGCGGCGTCGCCTCGGACCGCGTCGAGGAAGTTCTCGTGGTGGCTGGTCAGGCCCTCGGGCGGCTCGGGCTCGACCTTCACCTCGCGGTTGCGCCTGTCGAAGGCCTTGACCCAGCCGCGCTTGCTGACGCAGAGCTTGCCCTCGGTGCCGTAGAACTCCGCGCCGTTGTCGACGCCGAAGGGCCGCGTGGGCGACCAGATGCGCATCTCGAACAGGAGCTGGCGGCGGGCGCCCACCGTGTTGTCGGCCGCGTAGTCGAAGGCGACGGTCATGGTGTCGGGGAACTGCTGGTCGTCGTTGAAGAAGAGCTTGGTGCCGAGGCCTGCGACCCGGGTGGGCAGGGCGTCCACGCCGAGGCCCCAGCGGGCATAGTCGATCTCGTGGGTGCCGTCGTTGCCCATATCGCCCGTCCCGAAGTTGTGCCACCAGTGCCAGTTGTAGTGGAAGCGGTTCTCCTGGAAGGGCATCCAGGCGGCGGGGCCGACCCAGGTGTCGTAGTCGAGGGTCTTGGGCGGGTCGCTCGGCGTGCCGTGGCCGATGTTGCGGCGGTGCTGGATGTTCCAGGCCTTCGACATCAGGACGGTGCCGATGAGGCCCTCGCGGAGCATCTGCATGGCACCGGCGACGAGCGGCATCGAGCGGCTCTGGGTGCCGTGCTGGACGACGCGCTTCGTGCGCCGTGCGGTCGCGACGAGGAGCTGGCTCTCGCGGTAGTTGTGGCTGATCGGCTTCTCGATGTAGGCGTGCTTGCCCGCCTCCATCGCCAGCAGGCCCGCGGGCGCGTGCCAGTGGTCGCAGGTCGCGATGACCACGGCATCGAGGGCCTTGTCGTCGAGCATGCGCCGCAGGTCGGTCACCGCGTGGTCGGCCGCCAGCCCGAAGCGCTTGGCCGCGCCCCCGAGCCGACCCCGGTCGGGATCGCACACCCACGTCACGCCGCCCATCGACTGCGCGACCCCGCTCCCCCGGCCCCCGCAGCCGATGAGGCCGACGTTGACCTTCTCATTCGCCCCCAGCACGTTCACGGCGCCAGCCCACGCGATCGCCGCCGCACCAGCTCCGGCCTTGCCCAGGAAGGCTCGCCGCGTGTCATTGGCCATCGTCGGTCCTCCGATGCCGAGTCGGCTCCCCAGGCGACGAGCGACATTGTAGGCCGGCGCGGACCGTCCCGCAAGCGGCGCCAGTCGCGATCGCCGTGTGTCGCTCGGACACCAGGGTTGCATCATCCATCGTGGACACCATTCCCCGCCATCCGCTTGACGAGGGCGAGCCATGGCGCTACCGTCCCGACGTGCCCGGACTTGACAGACCTACACCCTTGCGGCTCAATCGCGGTGTGAGGATACCGATGCGACACCTCTTGCCCGTCACCGTCCCCCTGATCGTGGCTCTTGCCGCCGCCTGCGCGCCTCCGCGGCGCATTGTGCCGGCCGGGGAGGCGGTCCTCCACGACGAAGCCAAGCAGGGTGACTTCGGCTGGACGAAGCCCGATGCGAAGCCGGCCTTCACGATCCGCCAGCCCGGCGTGCACGTGGTGCGGGGCACGGGCATCGACGCCGTGGACGATGCGGACGCGTTCGTGTTCGAGGTCGCAGGCGAGAAGCCGTTCGACATCGCCGTGGTCAGCGACGCCGCGGAGTTCAAGAAGCTGCGCTCGATCGCCGCCGACGGCAAAGTCGCGGAGGTCGCCTTCGGGTCGACGAACCCCACGTTCCGAGCGCCCCGCCACATCGTCAAGAACGGGCTCCCGCCGGGCCGGTACCACGTGGAGTTGCTGTTCGGCCCGCAGGGCGCGGTCGGCGAGTGGTTCGTCAAGATCCGCCGGCGCGACGGCGCCGCGCCGGCCGAGCCACTGCACAAGCCGGAGCCCGAGCCGACGACCGCCGAGAAGATGGCACACGCGGACTGGCCCGGCGCCATCTCGATCTACCACGGCCACAACTGGGGCAAGGACGAGACGTTCCCCGTCGCCGTGAAGGAGGCCGGGTTCCGTGCAGTGGGCGTCGCCGAGTATCAGATCGACCAGGTCGCCCGGCTCGGACTGCGCGCGTTCGTGTTCATCTGGCCGCACGAGTCCCCTGCGATCCCGCCGAAGTACAGGGACAACAAGACCGTGCTGTGCTACTACCTGTCCGACCGCATTCCACCGGGCAAATGGGCCTCGTGGGCCAGCCTGGAGAAGGTGTGCTGCAAGGGCGATCCGCACCACCCGGCCTTCTTCACGATGCGGGGCCTGTGGGGCGGCATCGACGCCTTCTGCCCCGTCGTGCGCGGGCGCGTCCTGGAGTACTACCACTACCACTGGGACGGCGGCCGAAGCCCGCACATGCACTTCGCGCTGCTCGAGCAGTATCGGCGGGCCTCCGTCGCCAACGGCGACGTGCCCGTCTGCCGCATCGTCGAGGTCCGCCCCGAGGACATGCGCAAGACGCGGCAGACGGTCTACACCTGCCTGGCCTACGGCGTCCGCGGGTACCGCATGGGCGGCGCCATCTTCGACACGAGCCAGCGCGACGCGCGTGGCGTGCCGGCCCCCAACGCGTACGGCGAGGAACTCCGCCGGCTGAACGCCGCCATCAACGCCTATTCGCCGGTTTTCAAGACGACGCGCTGCACTGCCGTCTACCACGTGGCGCCGCTGCCGGCCGGCTGTGCCTCCGTGCCGGGCGACGCCTGGTTCAAGCTCGAAGGCAAGGAGGTGCTCGTGGGCGTGTTCGGCGACAAGGGCGAAGCGAAGCCCGCCGAACCCGTGGACTACCTGCTGGTCGCGAGCCGCGACGCCTTCCACCCGCAGGCCGCGACGCTGACGATCGCGGGCGCGGGCGCGAGAGTCCAGCGAATGGACAAGCCGTCGGCCAAGTGGCTCGCCCATCCCGCAAGGACGGAAGGCGCCTCCACCATCGTGCAGGTCGAGCTGGAGGACGGCGGCGGCGAATTGCTGAGAGTCGACAGCCGGCCACGGTGAGACGGCCCTTCTTCGAGGTCGGGGTCCGAAGTCACGGCGCATCTGTGGGCGAGCCCGTCAAGCCGGAAGCGGGTCGCGAGGCGGGATGTCCCCGAGGTCTGTTCGTCATCGTCGCGACCGACGCGCTGCGCTGTCTCCGACGCCGTCGCACGCGGCTCAGGGCCGCGAGACCGGCGCCGACGAGCGCGAAGGTGGTTGGCTCCGGCATCGGCTTCACGTATTCGGTCATTCCGAACTTCTCGAAGAAGAACTCCATCAGCTCCTGGTCCGCGGGGTCCACGATCCCCTTTGGGGGGATGTAGACCTGGTGCTCCAGCGCCACCTCTCCGGCCTGCACCCTCGACCTCGCGGCTGAGTGTGGCACCCAGGCGGAGGGGAGGTCAGAACTCCCAGGCCTTCAGCACCGTGCCGTCGGGCTTGCAGAGGCGGAGCCAGTCGATGTCGATCGGGCCAGGCGCCGCGCCCGGGTCGAGGCGGAAGGCCGTGAGGCGGCCCTCGACGGGCAGCCGGACCGTGTGCTCGTGCCACTGGCCGTCGTGGGCGAGCTTGAACTGGACGCGCCGCGAGCGGTGGAAGGCCCTGGCCTTGCCCGAGTTCCAGAAGGCGTAGCCGTCGCCCTGCGTCGAGCACCGGATGCGGACCTTGAGGACCACCGGGCCGCTGGCCCTCGGCACGGCCGTCGTCTGGAGGAAGGGGTCGCCGCCGGTGCACCGGACGTGCAGGAGGCCGCCCTTGACCGACAGCTCGCAGTGGGCCGACGGCCGCCACCCGGCCACCGGCTTGCGCGGCTTCGGCTTCGTGGCGTTCGGGTCGTACCTGGGATTGGGGAAGGGCACGAGCGCCTTCGTCTCCTCGAGGTGCTTTGTGATGAGGGCGTCGAGCTCCTTGACCTTCTGGGGCATCTGGTCGGCGAGGTTGGCCGTCTCGCCGATGTCGTCGCGCAGGTTGTAGAGCTCGAAGGCGGGCTGGAGGTCCGGGCCTTCGCCGTAGACGCGGATCAGCTTCCAGTCGCCCCGGCGCACCGACGTGCTCGGCAGGTTGCCCGTGGCGGGGATGGTGTGGGGGAAGTGGCAGAAGATGGCCTCGCGCTTCAGGGCGCCCGTGCCCTTGAGCAGCGGGACGATGCTCTCGCCGTCGGTGAAGTGCCCCTCCAGGTCACGGATGCCGGCCATCTCGAGCAGCGTGGGATACCAGTCGATGCTGCACACGACCTCGGAGCACGCGGTGCCTGGCCGGACGACGCCTGGCCAGACGACGATGCAGGGCTCGCGGACGCCGCCCTCGTGGATGTTGCCCTTGCCGCTGCGCAGCGGGGCGTTGTGGGTCGGCGTCGTGCCGTCCACGGTGTTGTACATGTTGCCGCCGTTGTCCGAGAAGAAGACGAGGATCGTCTCCTCGGTGAGCTTCAGCTCGTCGAGCTTGTCGAGCACGACGCCGATGCCCTGGTCGAGGCTCTCGATCATCCCGCCCATGGTCGGGCATTTCTGATGGCCTCGCGGGTCCGTCTTCTGGCGGTACTTCGCGACGAGCTTGTCCTTGGCCTGGAAGGGCGCGTGGACGGCGTAGTGCCACAGGCACAGGAAGAAGGGCTCGTCCCTGTGCGCCGCGAGGTACTGGCAGGCCTCGGCGGTGACGCGGTCGGTGATGTACTCGCCGTCGGGGCCGTTGGTGACGGTGCCGGTGCGGAAGCGATAGGGCGAGAAGTAGCTCGGCGGCCCGGGATCGGGCGCGCCGTGGAAGCTGACGTCGAAGCCCTGGGCCTCGGGCCAGTATTGGGGCGGGACGCCGAGGTGCCACTTGCCGATGAAGCCTGTGTGGTAGCCCGCGGCCTTGAAGGCCTCGGCGATCGTGAGCTCCTCGGCGGGCAGGAACCGGCGGCTGCGCGGGCACACGACCTTCGTCCAGGGCGCCGCCTCGGTGGCCATCAGCGGCTGGTCGGGCATCGGCGGCAGGTGCCCGGCGGGGGTGGTGATCCCGAAGCGGCAGGGGTACTTGCCCGTCATGATGCTCGCGCGGGTGGGCGAGCAGAGGGGGTTGGCGGCGTAGGCGTCGGTGAAGCGCATGCCCCGCTTCGCCAGGCGGTCGATGTTCGGCGTCTCGTAGTAGCGGCTCCCGTAGAGAGCCGTGTCCATCCAGCCGAGGTCGTCGGCGAGGATGAACAGGACGTTGGGCCGTCGGCGCGCCGGCCTCGCCAGCGCCGAGGGCGCGGCCAGGGCCGCCGCGCCGAGCCCGACCGCCTTCAGGAAGTCGCGGCGCGAGTGCTGCATTGTGGATGGACTCCTTCGCATCGGGCTGCGTGCGGGGCACGCCGCATAGTCTATCGCCACGCCGTGCCGCGTCAACCGCGGCCGCACTCGCGCCGGCCCGCGAGCGCCGGTAGAATGTCGCCACCCGCGTCGAGGACGGTGAAGGGATGACGACAAGGGCACTGACGCCGCGCTCCCTGCTCGTGGGCCTGCTGCTGGCCGTGGGGCTCAACGTGGCTGCGCCCGTCGTCGGCTTCGTGCTGCGCAGCCAGTACCTGGCGACCAGCTACTTCCCCGTGGGGCTCGGCATCGCGTTCTTCGTCGGGGTGCTCGGCGTCAACGGGGTGGTGCGGGCCGTGCGCGAGCGGTGGGCGCTGACGCCGCCCGAGCTGGCCATCGTGTTCGTCATGGCCGCCGTGGCGAGCACCATGCCGACCCACGGCATCGCGGGCAAGGTGCTGAGCATCATCAGCGCGCCCCGCTACCTGGCGAGCCCGGAGAACCGCTGGGGCGAGATCGTGCTGCCCCACCTGCCGCGCTGGGCCGTGCTCGAGGGCGGGGCGCCGCTGCGCTGGTTCTACGAGGGGCTCCCCCAGGGCGAGCGCGTCCCGTGGCTCGCGTGGCTCGTGCCCGTCGCGTCCTGGCTGGCGTTCCTGGGCGCCGCCTGGCTGGCCTGCCTGTGCGTCATCGCGGTCCTGCGCAAGCAGTGGATGGAGAACGAGCGCCTGGCCTACCCGCTGGCGTCCATGGCGACGGACCTCCTCCGCGGCGGCGAGCGCGCGGGGCCGCGCCTCGCGCGGTCGAAGCTCTTCTGGCTCGGCTTCGCCCTGGCCTGCGGCACCCTGGCGTGGAACGTGGCGGGCTACTTCGTCCGCAACTGGCCGTCGATCCCCGATGCGCTGCCGGCGGTCGAGATCGGCCGCGACTTCCCGACCGTCCCGCTCCAGCTCTACTGGCCGATGCTGTGCATCGCGTTCTTCCTGCGGGCCGACGTGTCGCTGAGCCTGTGGGTGTTCGTGCTGCTCGGGGTGCTCGAGGAGGGGGTGCTGAACCGGCTGGGCGTGTCGATCCCCTCGGGGCTGAAGGTGCCCTACTTCGACGCCTCGCGGCCCGCGCTCGGCTGGCAGAGCTACGGCGCCATGGTGGCCATGGTGGGGGTGAACCTGTGGGTGGCCCGCCGCCACCTGGCGGCCGTGGCCCGCAAGGCCTGGCGGCCGAGCGACCCGTGCCTCGACGATCGCCGCGAGCTGCTGCCGGCGCGCACGGCGGTCGTCGCGCTGCTCGTGTCGCTGGGCTTCATGACGGCGTGGCTGTGTCGGTTGGGCATGCGCCCGGGCACGGCCGTGCTGTTCCTGGGCGCGGCGCTCGTGGGGTTCATCGGCCTGTCGCGCTTCGTGGTGGAGGGGGGGCTGGTGTTCATCCTGCCGCCGCTCACGCCGCAGTCGGCGGCGGTGACGCTGCTGGGGAACTCGGCGCTGGGCGCGAGCCAGCTCACGGCGGTGGGCCTGACGATGGCGTGGGTGGCCGACCCGATCAACGCCTTCATGCCCGCTGCGGCCAACGCGGTGAAGGTGGGCGACTCGGCCCGGGCCGGCGGCCGCCACATCGTCGGGGCCATGGCCCTCGCCCTGGTGGTCGGCCTCGCCGTCACGGTCCCGCTCACGGTGTGGATCGGCTACCAGCGCGGCGCCTACATGACGGGCACCTGGCTGTTCAAGGGCCTGCCCTGGGTGCCCTACACCTACGTGGCGCGGGCCGTGCGCTCGCAGCCGGGCATCGAGTGGGCGAAGCTGCGCTGGGCGGGGGTCGGCGCGGTGGCGATGCTGGCGCTCACGGCGCTCCACCACCGGCTGAGCTGGTGGCCGCTGCACCCGATCGGGCTCGCGGTGGGGGTCATCTACAAGGTGCGGTGGTGCTTCCTGCCGTTCCTGGCGGGCTGGCTGTGCAAGGTGGTGGTGCTGCGGACCGGCGGCGCGTCGGCCCTGGGGCGTGCCAAGCCCTTCTTCCTGGGTGCGATGGTCGGCTGGTTCGCCGGTGCGGGGCTCTCCATCGCCGTCGACGCCCTGTTCTTCTACGGCGACGGCCACGTCATCTGCTGGCACTAGCCGCCGCGGGCTACTGCCCCTGCGGAGTGTCCTGCCGCCTGATGATGCGCTCGGCGAGACGATGCACCCGAGCTGCGACGTCCAGCGCTGCTCGGGCCTCGCCGATCTCTGGCACGATGGCGTCCCCGTACCGGATCTCGACGGCGTACGGTGCCAGCGCGAGAATCTGCTCCTCCATCTCCTTCAGCGCAGGACACCGCGGCGCGACGAGGGCGAGCAGCTCACCCAGGTCGTGCCGCCACGGATACTCCACGTCTCTGGCTGCGAGCAACGCCTTCAGCGACTTCTCGACGGCCTGCTGCGCGTGGAAGCACACCGTGTCCAGCGCCCGGCCCCCCGCGATGGTGGCATTCCCAGCGATCGGGTCGTTGCCGGCCTTCTCGAGCAGCCCCAGCGCGTGATCATGCGGGCCGTTCATACAACACCTTCCCCTCCCGCAGCACGGTGTTGATGAAGTGCGAGCGGACGCCGCGCCACTGCTCGATCTCCTCGCGTGTCCACCACTCGATGTCCTTGGGCACGCCCAAGCCGGCCAACAGGCGATAGATGGGCGGAGTGCGCTTCCATCGCGGCAGGTCCGACGGAGCGACGATGAGCAGATCGACATCGCTCTCGGGGCTGCCCTCGCCGCGCGCATGACTGCCGAACAGGATCACGCGCTCCGGACGCACCGCGTCGCGGATCCGCTTCACCATCTCCGAGAGTGCTTCTTCCGTTGTGGTCATGGCTCGCCTCTCTCATGGGATAGCATACCCGCCTGCCGCGGCCCGGTCAACCTCCCAGACCCGGATGCTGTGCATCGAGGGCGCTTGACCGTCCAGCTCAGGTGTGTATAGTATCCGCAGATCGCAGCAGACCCGCTGCGGCTGCTCCTGCGAGGAGGATGCCGTGATGTCGCATACTCGCCGTCTCATCGTTCTGTCCGCCGTGCTGGCGCTCGCGGGTTGTCTGTCGGCAGCCGTCGCCGGTGAGTCGCCGACCACGGGCGCGGCCCCCGGCACCGCGGTGGGAGCGGCCGCAGGCACGGGCACCGACGCGAAGGCGACGACGGCACCGGAGCTCGACCTGAGCGAGTACGCGCCGAGCTGGGGGCAGCGCGAGGTGGCGGGCTTCAAGGTCTGGCAGTTCATCGCCGTCTTCCTCTTCCTCCTGCTCGGCCTCGTCCTGAGGAAGGTGCTGGACTACGTCGCGACGAACAAGGTCATCCCGCTGCTGAAGCGGTCGCCCTTCCAGTTCGACCACCTGATCGCCGAGGCGGCGGTGCCGCCGGCGGGCTGGCTGCTGTTCCTCCTCGCCGTGTACCTCGCCCTCGGCGTGCTGGCCGGCTCGCTCTCGCTGCGGGTCGCGCAGTTCGCCTTCAACGTCGTGAAGGTGCTGCTGGCGGCGGACGTGCTGTGGTTCCTGTTCCGGCTCGTGGACGTGAGCGACCACTACCTGCTGAAGCTGACGGCGAAGACGGAGTCGGCGCTCGACGACCAGCTCGTGCCGGTGATCCGCAAGGCGCTCAAGGCGACCATCGCGGTGCTCGGGTTCGTGTGGGTGGTCCAGTTGCTGGGCTACCAGGTCTCGACGCTGCTGGCTGGCCTGGGCATCGGCGGCCTGGCGGTGGCGCTCGCGCTCCAGGACACGCTGGCGAACTTCTTCGGCTCCGTCTTCATCTTCCTCGACCGGCCCTTCGTCATCGGCGATTGGGTCAAGGTCGGCGACGTCGAGGGGTTCGTCGAGGAGATCGGCTTCCGCACCACCCGCATCCGCACGCTGCCGACCACGCTGGTGTCGATCCCGAACAAGACGGTCGCCGAGTCGGCCATCGACAACCTGTCGCGGATGCCCAACCGGCGGGTGAAGCACATGGTTGGGCTGACCTACGAGACGACCGCCGACCAGATGGAGCAGGCGGTCGCCGGCATCCGCGCGATCTGCGGGCAGGACCCCGGCGTGCACGACGAGGGCATCATCGTCCGCTTCGCCGAGTTCGGCGCGAGCAGCCTCGACATCCTCGTCTGCTACTTCACGACCGCCATCCCCACCGCCGACCACCTCGAGACCAAGGAGCGGGTCAACCTGGCCATCCTGCGCGAGGTGGCCGACCTCGGCCTGAGCATTGCCTTCCCCACCCATACCCTCTACCTCGAGGGCGAGATCGCAAAGGCCATGGCCGGCATGCGCGGGGCCTGAGAGCCCTCGGCCCGAGCCCCGCGAAGCGGCTTCCCCTCCCCAGCACGGACGCGTCGGCGCGGCCCGCGGGCGGCGCAGTCCCGATTGACACGGGGGGGCCGTTCGCTTACCCTGGCTTGTGAGGATAGGAGACGCGATGGCGGAGACGCTGCGGGTGCTGGCGACCGACGACGAGCCCGGGATGCTCATGGCCGTCGAGCGGGTGCTGCGGAGCTTCACGCTGCGGATGCCGGAGGTGGACGGCGAGGTGCGCTTCGACGTGGCGAAGGCGACGAGCGGCGAGGAGGCCCTGGCGAAGGTCGAGTCGTGGCGGCCCCACATCCTGCTGCTGGACTACCGCCTGCCGGGGATCAGCGGGATGGACGTGCTCGGCCGGTTCGCGTCCGGCCCCGACCCCGAGATGCTGACGGTGATGATGACGGCCTACGCGTCGCTGGAGACGGCGGTGACGGCGACCAAGCGCGGCGCCTTCGACTTCCTGGCCAAGCCGTTCACGCCCGACGAGCTGAGGGCGACGATCGAGAAGGCGGCGAGCCGCGTGCTGCTGGCTGCCCAGGCCCGCAGGCTGGCGGCCGAGCAGCGGCAGGTGCGCTTCCAGTTCATCTCGGTGCTGGCCCACGAGCTCAAGGCGCCGCTGGCCGCCATCGAGGGCTACCTGCGGCTGTGCCGCGACCGCTCGGCCGGCGACGACCCGGCCGTCTACGACGGGATGCTCGGCCGCAGCCTCGTGCGCATCGAGGGCATGCGCAAGCTCATCTTCGACCTGCTGGACCTCACCCGCATCGAGTCGGGCCAGAAGCAGCGCCAGCTCGCCGAGGTCGACGTGCGCGCCGTGGCCGAGGCCGCCGTCGAGACACTGGCCGGCGAGGCCCGCGAGCGCGGCATCGCCATCGCGCTCCACGCCGACGGGCCCGTGGCCATGACCGCCGACCCCGGCGAGCTCGAGATCATCCTCAACAACCTCGTCTCCAACGCCGTCAAGTACAACCGCGACGGCGGACGGGTGGACGTGACCCTCGCGCGCGACGGCGACGCCGTCGTCCTCCGAGTCGCCGACACTGGCATCGGCATGACCCCCGACGAGGCCAGCACGCTCTTCAGGGATTTCGTCCGCATCCGGAACCCGAGGACCCGGGACATCCTCGGCAGCGGGCTCGGGCTCTCGACCGTCAGGAAACTCGCACTGCTCTACAACGGTGAGGTCGCCGTGGACAGCGAGCCCGACGTCGGCAGCACGTTCACGGTCGTCCTGCGCCAGCCGGGAGCCGACGAGGAGGACAGCCAGGGACGGGCAACACGACGGGGAGCGCCATGAGCGACGAGCAACGCGTGCTGGTGGTGGACGACGACGTGGGGATGCGCGAGGGGATCCGCCGCGTGCTGGAGGCCGAGGGCTTCGAGGTCGCGGCGGCGGCCGACGGCCAGGAGGCCCTCGAGATCTTCGAGCAGCGTCGCGGCTTCGCCGCCGCGCTCGTGGACCTCCAGATGCCGCGGGTCGGCGGCCTCGACCTCATCGAGCAGCTCCGCGAGCAGGACGAGGACATCGTGCTGCTGGTGATCACCGCCCACGCGTCGATCGACACGGCCATCCAGGCCGCCAGGCGCGGCTCCTACGACTACGTGCCCAAGCCCTTCACGCCCGAGCAACTCCTCCTGCCGCTGCTCAACGGCCTCGAGCGCCGCCGCCTGACCCGCGAGGCCCGGCGCCTCCAGGCCGACCGCGAGGAGCGGCTGCTCGAGCTCGGAGCCGAGCGGTCCAAGTGCACCACCATCATCGAGTGCATGACCGACCCCGTCGTCGTCGTCAACCGCGAGCGCGAGATCGTGCTGCGCAACGCCGCCGCGGCCCGCGCCCTCCCAGGCTGCGACGAGGTCCGCTTCGCGACCCCCCTCGCCGCGCTCGACCTGCCCGAGCTCGCCGCCATCCTCGACGAGGCGCTCGACGCCACCGCCGCCCACGTCATCGTCTCGCGCGAGCTGGCCGTCGGCGACCGCACCTACCTGGCACACGCCGGCCCCGTGCGCGAGCCGACCGCCGGCCTGCTGGGCGCCGTCGCCGTGCTGCGCGACGTCACCGAGATCGAGGGCACGGTCAAGGCGAGAGCCCTGTTCGTCTCCGTCGTGGCCCACGCGGTGGGGGCCACGATGGCCGGCATCGAGCAGCGCCTCGACGAGATCGCGGCCTGCGACGACCGCGCGCGCGCCCGCGAGCTGGCCGCGACGGCGAAGGCGCGCTCCGCCGCGCTCCGCGCGACCATCGCGGAGCTCAACGGCCTCTCCAGCGTCGAGACCGGCGCCCTCGGCCTCAAGCGCACCGAGCTCGACCTCGCCGAGGCCGTCGCCGAGGCCGCACAGGCCTGCCGACACGACGCCCTGCACAGGGGCATCGACCTGTCGTTCCAGCACGACGAGCCGGCGCCGCAGCAGCGCGTGCTCGCCGACCGCCAGGCCATCGTCCGCGCCTTCGTCGCGCTCATCGACTACGCCCTCAGGGCGGCCCCCGACCGAGGCCACGTGGCCGTGCGCGTGCTCCACAGCGGCCTCTACGCGCGAGCCTCCGTCCGACACGACGGCGCCCCGATGCCCCAGGACGAGCAGGACCGCCTGCTCGACGGCCGCCGCTGCCTGCCCGACGAGCCGCCCGGCGACCCGCGCCTCGGCCTCGGACCCGCGCTCGCACGGCGGCTCCTGGCCCTCCACCACGGCAGGCTCTCCGTCCACAGCGCCCAGGGCGAGGGGACCACCTTCGAGGCCCGGCTCCCGCTCATCGAGATGGCGGACGACGACGAGCTGCGGTGAGCCCGCGCCTCCGCGAGAGAGACAGCGTGAGCGACTACCGACGAGAGCACGACCTGCTCGGCCCGCGCGACGTGCCCGCCGACGCGCTCTGGGGCATCTACACCGAGCGCGCCATCGAGAACTTCCCGCTCGCCCGCCGACCCGTCCACCCCGCTCTCATCCACGCCTACGGCGCCGTCAAGCTCGCCTGCGCACGCACCAACCACGAGCTCGGCGACTGGGACGAGCCGACCTACGCCGCCATCCAGGCCGCGTGCCAGGAGATGATGGAAGGCATGCTCGACCGCCACGTCCCCGTCGATGCCCTCCAGGGCGGCGCCGGCACCTCCACCCACATGAACGTCAACGAGGTGCTCGCCAACCGCGCGCTCGAGCTGCTCGGCAAGCCGCTCGGCGACTACGAGACCCT
>CBFDBL010000091.1:0-13364 GCA_965603035.1 uncultured bacterium | reverse complement strand
ACGCTGTGCAGCTCGTGGCAGCCGAGGCAGCCGCGTCGCTCGCCGGGCATGACGTTGGCGAAGCTCCGCATGGTCTGGAGCGCGCGGTAGTGCCCGTCGAGGAGCTGGAGGTGGAGCTGCTTCGCGGGCGGCACCTCGATGGACACGGAGCCGTCGGCCTCGATGGGCACGGTGCCGAGGATGCGCTTGATCCCGTCGTTGCAGGTGATGGACACGGGCGGGCCGGCGTGCATGTGGGGCTGGCCGCGCCAGTGGCTGTAGCCCTGGGTCTTCAGGCCGTAGGTGTAGGTGGTGTAGTCGAGGTTGATGACGCGGACGTACTTCGCCTTCGCCCTCAGCGCGTCGGGCACGCCCTCGAAGACGTTCGGGCTGTAGACGACGCCCGGCTCGACGGCGCCGCCGTCCTTCTCGCTGCCTGGCCAGGCGACGGTGTCGGGGATGGCGGGCGGCTTCGGCCGCGGACGGATGGGCTGGGCGTAGAGGACGTGGAAGGCGCCTGCGTAGATCAGCTCCTTGTTGCCGAGGACGTCCATCAGGTAGAGGCGATGCTGGCCGCCGTGTGGCCGGGCGGAGACGAGGAAGAGGTCCTCGCTGAGCGGATAGGGGCTCTTGTAGCCGACGAAGCGACCTGAGGCGTGGTAGGCGGGGTTCTCGATCTTCTCGGCGGGGCCGTCGCCGACCTCGGGCCAGGGCACGTCGGCGGTGACCTTGGTGAGGCCGTCGGGGTAGTTGAAGCCGAGCTTCGGGTCAAGGATGCCGATGCAGCCGAGGAACACCTGGTGGTGGCCGTGGCCTGCGAACATGACGCGGCGGCTGCCGGGGATGGGCCGGGCCTCGAGCTGCATGTCGGGCCAGTAGCTCTGGTTGCCCCAGAAGGCGCTCACCCCGGTGCCGTCGGGGTTGACGGTCCAGAGGCTCTGGATGCGCATGAGCTCCTTGTCGGTGTACTCCCAGCGGGTGTAGAGCACGCGGCCGTTGTGGAGGAGCGCGGGGGTGTACTCGGGCTCGTTGCTGGCGCTGAGGATGTAGAGGTCCTTGCCGTTCGCGTCGCAGCGGGCGAGCACGTAGCTGGGGTGGCCGACGGCGCACCGGGCATAGCTGTTGCCGCGGTTGGTCAGGAAGGCGATCTTCCCGTCGGGCAGGTAGACGGGGTCGAGGTCGTCGTAGGAGCCGTGGGTGACCTGGCGGAGGCCCGAGCCGTCGATGCCGATCTCGTAGAGATGGAACGTCCTGTCCTTCTGGGGGCGGTAGCAGAAGAGGACCTTGCGGCCGTCGAACGACAGCTCGGGCCGCCAGAACATGCCTGGCTCGGGGCCGGCGAGCTTACGGAGCGTGCCGCCAGGGTGCAGGCCGTCGAGGAGGAGCAGCCGCCCTGTGTTCTCCTGCGCGTTGGGCCACACGCGGTGCATCGACTCGTGGGGGTACCAGTTGTAGACGTCGACGAAGAGGACCTGGGAGAAGTCGATGAGCGGGTCGGCGAACAGGATGCGTCGCTTGACCCGTCGGACGGCGAGGTAGAGCTCGATGTCCACGCGCTCGACGTCGGCGAGCAGCTTCCTGCCCCCGTCGTGGAGGGCCTTGAGCTCGTCGGGGGCGAGGGCCCGGCCAAAGAGGCAGACCTCGTCAACGCAGCCGCGGAAGCGGTAGCGCCGCTCGTCCGGCGACCGCGAGCCGATGCATACGGGGCTCGCCGATGCGGTCTTCGAGCCCACAAGCTTCTGCTTCAGGTCGAGCGTCCCGTCCACGTAGAGGGCGATGCTCGCGTCGTCCACCACCTGGGCAACGTGATGCCAGCGCCCGTCGTTGACGACCGCCTTGCCGTCGAAGACGTTGGCGCTCCCATCGGTCCAGTGGTGGACGCGGACAGGCCCGCCGTTGATGACGATGAGGAAGTCTCCGCTCTCGGTACCGTTGCCGAGGACGTCGGCCACGCCGACCGTGGTGCGTACCCAGGCGCACGCCGTGTAGCTGCCCTTCGCGACGGCCCCGGGCTTCAGGCTCGTGACGACGATGCCGCCGTTGAGCGCAAGGCCACGGCCGGCGACCCCCTCCGCCAGCTTCGCACGGCCGACCAGGCTCCCGCGACAGCCGCGGCACGCCCCGTCCTCGACCACCCTCCCGACCACCGCATCGAAGCCCCAGTGCCCCACGAGCCCCGCCGGCAGCGTCGGCGCGCCCGACGTCGCGGGGCGGCCCACGGCCCGCGCCTCGAGCGCGACCAGCGCCGCGAGCTCGGCGGACACGTCGGGCGGGTCGGGACGCGTGGCCAAGCGGTCGGCCATCCCGCGAGCCCACCCGATCTCCTGGCGGATGCGCCCCAGCGTCGGCCTGTGGCCGGCCTGGAACAGCCAGTCCTGCTCGAGGGAGCGTCGGGCCTCGGCCGCGGTCAGGCTTCGGGTCTCGGGCTCGGCGTTGGCGGCGCGGTGCTGGGTCCGTCGGTTCGCGGGGAGTCCCTGCCGCCGGAACGCCTGCGAGAGGAGCAGCTCGCGGCCGTCGGCGAGGACGATGCGAGCATCGGCCCAGTCGGCGTGGTCGCCGACATAGCCGTTCGTCGAGACCTCGGCGATCAGCTCGAGCCTCTTCGCCCCAGTCAGGTCGACCGACACGGCGACCGGCTCCATCCCGGGCTGGAGCACCTTGGAGCGGAACCGCGCTCTGCCGTCCACGGTGACCAGGAAGACCGCGGAGCCGCCAGCCTTCTCCGTCGGCTCGTTCAGGTCCACCCCCACCTCGGCGCGGAACTGGCGGCACGCGGCACCCAGCGCGATCTCCATCCGGCTGTGCGCATGCGTGCCGAGGCCACGGGCGTACCGACGCGAGCCGATCCGCAACGGCGCGTCGATGAAGCTGCGGTCCAGCCGCAGCGTCCCATGGTCCTGGCCGTACCGCACCAGGCGGAAGGGAGCGGCCGGTTCCCCAGTGCCGGCCCGAGCGGGAAGCAGGGGGCCGGCCGCAAGACACCCCAGGACCAGACAGATCCAGCGTCGTCGCGCCATGTGCTCCGGTCGCCTCCAGGAGGTTCTCGGATTATACCCGGAACGGCGAGGCGGTGGGAGGCGCCCTCGGTGTTTTCCGACTGGCGGACGAAGGCAGTGTACTGTAAGATAGGCTCCTAATGTAGCTGAGTACCCTGCCCGAATCCGGTGCGGAGAGAGGCGTAGAGATGGCGAAGACAACGGGGGTCTTGCGCACGTTCTCGGTGGTCCCGGCGCTGCCGGACAGCCTCCAGGCGCTGCGCGAGCTGGCGTACAACCTTTGGTGGTGCTGGAACGCCGATGCGTTCGAGCTCTTCCGACGCCTGGACCCCATGGTGTGGCGGCGGGTGCGGCACAACCCTGTGCAACTGCTGGCCGAGACGGACCAGGAACGCATCGACGAGGCGTCGCGCGACGACGGCTTCGTGGCGGCCGTGCAGCGGGTGCGGCAGAAGTTCGAGGACTACATGGAGGCCGAGACGTGGTTCAGCGAGGCCCACGGGGAGGTGGGTGAGACGCGGATCGCGTACTTCTCGGCGGAGTTTGGCCTCACCGAGGCCCTGCCCGTCTACTCAGGCGGCCTGGGCGTGCTGGCCGGCGACCACCTGAAGTCGGCCAGCGACCTCGGCCTGCCCCTGGTAGGGGTGGGGCTGCTCTACCGCGAGGGCTACTTCCGCCAGTACCTCAGCGCCGACGGCTGGCAGCAGGAGTTCTACCCCGAGCTCGACTTCTACAACCTGCCGGTCATCCTCGAGAAGCGCGACGGTCGGCCCGTGACCATCGAGATCGAGTACCCCGGCCGCCCGGTCAAGGCTCAGGTCTGGCGCGTCCAGGTCGGCAGGATCCCGCTGTTCCTGCTCGACGCGAACCTGGAGGAGAACCGGCCCGACGATCGCGAGATCACGGCGCAGCTCTACGGCGGCGACCTCGAGATGCGGGTCAGCCAGGAGATCCTTCTCGGCATCGGCGGGGTCAGGGCCCTGGCAGCGCTCGGCATCAGGCCCGAGATCTACCACATGAACGAGGGCCACTCGGCGTTCCTCGCGCTCGAGCGCACGCGGCGGCTCATGGCCGACGAGGGCGCGTCGTTCAAGGAGGCGGCCGAGGCCGTCGCGGCCACCAACGTGTTCACCACCCACACCCCGGTGCCCGCGGGCAACGACGTGTTCGCCGAGCACCTCATGGCCAAGTACTTCCACAGCCAGGCCCACGAGGTCGGCCTGACGTGGGACGAGGCGATGGCCATGGGGCGGCAGAACCCGCTGGACAGGGGCGAGGCCTTCTGCATGACGGTGCTGGCCCTGAAGCTGGCGACGGCGCGCAACGGCGTGAGCAAGCTCCACGGCCGCGTCTCCAGGGCGATGTGGCACCGCATCTGGCACGCCGCCCCGCAGGACGAGGTGCCCATCGAGTCGGTCACCAACGGCGTGCACGCGCAGTCGTGGCTGTCGTACGACATGGCCCAGCTCTTCGACCGCTACATCGGCCCTGACTGGGCGCAGCGGGCGGTGGACCCGTCGCTGTGGGAGGGGGTCGAGCGGATCCCGGACGCAGAGCTCTGGCGCACGCACGAGCGCCGGCGCGAGCGGCTGGTGGCGGTCGCGCGGCGGCGGCTGCGGCGCCAGCTCGAGCAGCGCGGCGCCAGCTCGCGCGAGCTCGCCATGGCCGACGAGGTGCTCGATCCCGAGGCCCTCACCATCGGCTTCGCGCGGCGCTTTGCCACCTACAAGCGAGCCACCCTGCTCTTCCGCGACATGCAGCGGCTCGGCTGGCTGCTCAACGACCCCCAGCGGCCCGTCCAGATCATCTTCGCAGGCAAGGCACACCCCCGCGACAACAACGGCAAGGAGATGATCCGCCGCATCATCCAGGTCGGCCGCGAGGAGGGGTTCAGGACCCGCATCGTCTTCCTCGAGGACTACGACCTCTCGCTCGCCCACTACCTGGCGTCGGGCGTGGACGTGTGGCTCAACACCCCCCGCCGCCCGCTCGAGGCCAGCGGCACGAGCGGCATGAAGATCGCGGTGAACGGCGGGCTGAACATCAGCGTGCTCGACGGCTGGTGGTGCGAGGCCCACACGCCCCACAACGGCTGGGCCATCGGCCGCGGCGAGGAGTACGACGACGAGGAGACCCAGGACGCCGTCGAGAGCCAGGCGCTCTACGATCTGCTCGAGAAGGAAGTGGTCCCCATCTTCTACGACCGCGGCGCCGACGGCGTGCCGCGCAAGTGGATCCAGAAGATGAAGGCGTCCATGCGCACCGTGTGCCCCGTGTTCAACTCCCATCGCATGGTGCAGGAGTACACCGAGCGCTTCTACCTCCCCGGCATCGCGAAGGGCCGGAAGCTCATGGCGAGCAGCCTGGCCAACGCCCGCGCGCTGGCGGCCTGGCGCGAGCGGCTCGCCAAGACGTGGCACACGATCGAGGTGCTCTCGGTCGAGGTGGACGGGCAGCGCGAGCACCGCGTGGGCGCCGACCTGCCGGTGCGCGCCGCCGTGAGGCTCGGCGAGGTCGCGCCCGACGACATCGTCGTGCAGATCTACGAGGGCAAGCTCGACGCGCGACGCCAGATCCAGGAGCCCAACATCATCGACATGGTCTGCGAGCGCTGCGACGACGACGGCGTGTGCCACTACGTCGGGGCCGTCCCATGCCGCACCGCGGGCCTCCACGGCTGCGTCCTGCGCGTTCTCCCCCACCACGACGACCTGGCCAGCCCCCACGACACGGGGCTCATCCTCTGGGTGTAGCCGTCCGTCACCGATAGGGCGAGGGCACGCCCCGCGGCGTGCCCTCGCGTCGCGATGCGAGCCGCGCGGGCGCGCTACGTGATGGCCACCTCCTTGCCCCTCTCGGCGCTCCGATAGAGGCCGTCGAGGATCTTCTGCACCGCGAGGCCGTCCTCGCCGGGCGCCTCGTTGTGGCCGCCGCGCACCGTGTCGATCCAGTTGCGCATCTTGCGCCCGAAGGCCTCCTCCTTCTCGAACACCTTCGGCTCGATGTTCACCATCTTCCCCACGTAGTCGGTGAAGAGGCGCGCGCCGCCGCCAAGGTGGGCGCCCGCCTTCGTGCCCAGCAGCGTCGTGCAGAAGAGGTCCTCCTCGATGTGCGCCGCGAAGCTGCTCTCGATGACCAGAGTCGCCCCGCCCTCGAACCGCACGAAGCCACACGCCAGGTCCTCGACCGTGTAGGTCTTGTGGTCCCAGTCGCCCCAGGGCGCCGTAGCCTCGGGCTTCCTGTTGCCCAGGTAGGTGTAGGTCGCGGCCGACGCAGCCACCGGCGCGGGCTTCCCGATCAGGTAGTGGCTCACCTCGAGGATGTGCACCCCGATGTCGATGAGCGGGCCGCCACCCTGGAGATCCTTGCGGCCGAACACGCCCCACGACGGGATGCCGCGCCGCCGAAGCGCCTGCGCCCGCACGTAGACCACGTCGCCAAGCTCCCCCTCCGCCACCGCACGGCGCAGGAACTGCGCCTGCGGGCTGAACCGCTGCTGGAACCCGATCGTCAGCGTCCGCCCACACGCCTTCGCCGTCTCGCACATCTTCGCGGCCTCGCGGGCCCTCATCGCCATCGGCTTCTCGACCAGCACGTGCTTCCCCGCCTTCAGGGCAGCGATGGTCGGCTTGTAGTGCAGCCAGTTCGGCGTGCACACGCTCACCGCGTCGATCTCCTTCAGCCGGAGCATGTCCCGGTAGTCCTCGAACGTCTGGGCACCCTCGAGGCCGTTCTGCTTGATGTGGCGCTCGCACGCCCCAGGCGCAGGGTCCGCCAGCGCCACCACCTCCACGCCGTCGATGGGCCGGAGCCACTTGATATGCGTGCCCGCGATGCCGCCGGCGCCGATGAAGCCCACTCGCACCTTCTTCGCCATCGTCCGTCTCCAATCCCCTCCCACGTACGTCGTGGCCAACGCCTCAAAGCCCCACACCCTAGCCATTTCCGCCGCCCTGTCAAGCACACGTGCTGCGCGCGAGCCGCCCTGCCGCAGATCGCGCTTGACAGCCAGGGCTCCAGGGTGTAAACTACTTTGCAGGACAAAGCGAAAGAGGAGAAAGGAGGCGCGCGGCCATGGAGACGCAACCGGCGCGGGAGTCGTGGAGGTCGCTCGGCCGACGGATCGGGCTCGGGGCGCTGTCGCTGGCCATTGCGGCGGCGGTGTGGCTGCCGGGGCTGCGGCTGCTCTTCGTCGAGCGACGGAGCCAGCACAGCGCGGAGGCGGGCCTGGCGCCGAAGGCGCGGCGCATGGCCGCCTGGCACCTGCGGCTGTGGACGGAGCCGAGCCTGCGGCGCCGCGAGATCGGGAAGATGCGCGGGAGCAATGCGGAGTGGGACTTCATGGGCCGCACGTTCCTCGTCCTGTCGCTCGGGAACGTGGCGCTGCGCGAGCCGGGGATGAAGGGCCAGGCGCTGGAGGTGATGGACCGCATCATTAACGAGACGCTTCGGCTGGAGCGCGAGGGAGGGCTCTACTACTTCCTGATGCCCTACGCGCGGTCGAGCCGGTGGATGGTGGAGCCGCCGCGGAGCCAGTTCGTGGACGGCGAGATCGCCCTGATGCTGGCGGTGCGCCGCCTGGTCGAGGAGAAGGACGCCTACAGGCAGCCGCTGGCCGAGCGGGTCAACACGATGGTCGCGCGGATGCGGGCGAGCCCCACGATGTGCTGCGAGAGCTACCCCGACGAGTGCTGGACCTTCTGCAACTCGATCGGCGTCGCGGCCGTGCGCCTGGCCGACGTGCTCGACGGGACCGACCACTCGCAGTTCCTCGACGACTGGCTCGCGACGGTGAGGGCGAAGCTCATCGACCGCGAGACGGGGATGCTGGTCTCGGCGTTCACCTGCCGCGGGCAGCCGCTCCACGGGCCGGAGGGCACGACGATCTGGGCGGTGGCGCATTTCCTCCAACTCATCGACCCCGCGTTCGCGGCCGACCAGTACGCCCGCGCCCGCCGGAAGCTGGGCCGCACCGCGCTCGGGTTCGGCTACTCGCGCGAGTGGCCGCCGTCGTGGCAAGGCTACTGGGACATCGACTCGGGGCCGGTCGTGCCCGTCCTGGAGGCGAGCGCCAGCGCGAGCGGGCTGGCGTGCATCGGCGCGAGCGCCTTCGGCGACACCGACTACCTCGGCGACCTGATGGCGTCGCTGCGGCTCGGCGCCTTCCCCATCGAGCGGCGCGGGACCCTGAGATTCGCCGCGAGCAACCAGGTCGGCGACGCCGTCGTGCTCTACGCGATGGTGCTCGGCCCAGCCTGGGAGAAGGCAGCGAAGGAGACACGACGATGAGCGGGCAGAAGCTGAACTGGCGAGGGCTGATCTTCCCGAGGAAGCTGGTCACGCCGCGCGGCTTCGCGCTGCTCGCCGCGAAGTTCGCCGTGCTCTTCCTCGTGTGCCACGCAGTCGGGCTGCGGAGCTACACGTGCGTGCTCTGCGGGCAGGCGCCATCGGGCGATGCGACGGACGTGCTGGCGCTCGGGCTCGGCTGCCTGTATGTCCTCGCGTACTTCCTCTTCGTCGTCGGCTCGCCAACGCTCGCGCTGGCGTCGGTCATCTTTCGGGTGTTCGAGAAGCTCTTCTCGGCGTGGGCCTCGCCCTCCCCTGCCCCGCCGGCGGCGCTCAGAGGCTGACGGGCAAGCCCTGGCTCTTGAGGTACTGCTTGACCTGCGGGATGGTGAGCTCGCCGAAGTGGAAGACCGAGGCGGCGAGCACGGCGGCGGCCTTGCCCTCCGTGACGCCCTCGGCGAAGTGCTCGAGGGTGCCCGCCCCGCCCGATGCAGTGACAGGGATCGACACCGCCTCGGCGACGGCGCGGGTCATGGGGATGTCGAAGCCGTCCTTCGTGCCGTCGGCGTCCTTGCTGGTGAGCAGGATCTCGCCGGCGCCGAGCTGCTCGACCTCCTGGGCCCACTCGACCAGCTCGCGGTCCGCGCGCTGGGTGCCGCCGGAGACGAGCACCTCGAGGCGGCCCTCGCCCTGCTCGCCGTCGATGGCCACCACCAGCCGCTCGGAGCCGAACGTCTGGGCGGCCTCGCGGACGAGGTCGGGGTCCCGCACGGCGGCCGTGTTGATCGACACCTTGGCCGCGCCGAGCTCGAAGATCTCCTCCATATCGGCCAGCGACGCGATGCCGCCGCCCACGGCGAAGGGCACCGTGCACGCCGCCGCGACCTTGCGGATCCACTCCCGCCGAGTCCCGCGCGCCTCGAGCGTCGCCGTGATGTCCAGCATCACCAGCTCGTCGGCCCCCTGCTCGGAGTAGGCCGCCGCCGCCTCCGCGGGGTCCCGCGCGTCCCGGATGGCCACGAACTTCACGCCCTTGACGACCCGGCCGTCCCTCATGTCCAGGCACGGGATCACGCGAATCGGCTCCATGGCCCTGCTCCTCTCCATGGCTCTGGCCCGCGGAAAGACGGAATGCTAGCCGAAAGGGCCGGCGGCGTCAAGGGCCGAAGGCTGCTCGTCGTGGGCCGTCTTCACGACGTGGGGTCTCCTCGCTCGTTGCGGATGCGCTCCAGCGCGTCGAGGATGGGACCGAGCTTGAGTGCGCTCTTGTAGACGATGACGCCGTCGGGGATCGTGGCGCCAGGGCGGAGCGAGCGCTCGGCGACGGCGATGACGATCCTGTGACGGCGGAAGCGGCGCAAGGTGGCGCGCTTGCTGGCGAGGTACTCGGGCGTCCAGAAGCCGACGATCTCGAAGAGCACCTGGGTGCCGTCCTCGTGGCGGAAGACGAAGTCGGGCACGAACGCGGCCTGGCCCTCGTGGACGACCTCGGCCTCGCGCAGCAGGCGCCAGCCATCGCGCTCGGCGCCGAACCTGGCGGCGAACTTCTCCTCGAGGGCCGAGTCGAACTCCTCGGGCCGCGGCAGGTGGCTGCGGAGCCCGTCGCGGCTCGACAGGACGAGGCGGGCCGTCCCGCCCCACGGCGTCTGCACCCGCGCCTCCATGCGCCACCCCCCGCATGCCAGGAGCGCGGGCACGAACCTCGCGAAGCTCACGCCGTAGCGCCGCGTCTGACGCAGCAGCGAGGCAGGGCCCGACAGCTCGATGCGGTACCGCGACGGCCCCAACCGTCGGATCTCGTGGAGCAGGCGGGCCAGCTTCGCGTAGCGCAGGATCGACTTGAAGTCCGCGGTCGCCTGCACGCTCATCCTCTCGCAGCGGTAGAGGCAGGCCTGCACCTGTGCCACGTTGTAGCGGTTGAGCAAGGCATCGGCGCTGGCGTAGCCGTCGAAGGCCTTCAGCCGCTGGAGAGCGACAACGTCGGCGTACAGCCCGGCCTCGATGGTGGGCCAGGGCCGCCCGAGCCGCTCGGCGACCCAGGCCTTCACCTGGGCCTCGCTGGACTCGAAGAGCTGGTCGGGCCGCTCGACGAGCGGATGGAACGCCGCGGCCATGGCGAAGACGCGGAGGCGCAGCTTCGCGGCCTCGCCCCTGGGGTCGGTGTCGAACGTGCTGGCGTCGTCGAGCAGCTTGCAGAAGGCCTGGATGCGGCGCGACTGGCAGTCGGCCTCGTTCGCCAGGATGCCCTCGATCGAGCGGTGCAGCTCGCGCCGCGCCTTGCCGACGCCGGAGCGGTAGACGGCAAGCATCTTGCCGGCGTAGCCGACATACTGCGCGTGGGCGCGCCGCGTCAGGCGGTCGGGGATGGCGCGGCCGCGCTCATAGACGACGATGGCTTGTTCGCTGGTAAGCATCGCTGCGGCGCCGCTGGCGCGAGCGCTCGACCTCCTTGGTATCCTCGCACACGACCTCGTAGAGGGTGGCGCGGGCCTGCCCCGTCCTGCGCAGGATGCGGCCCAGGCGCTGCTTGGCCTGGCGGGTCGAGGCCAGGCCGCCGATGACCACCGCCACCTTCGCCGAGGGCACGTCCACCCCCTCGTCGAGCACCTGGTTCGCCACGAGCACGGGGAAACCGCCCTCGGCGAAGCCCTCGAGCACGGCCAGACGCTCGCGCTTGCGCGAGTGGCTCAGCAGCGTCGGCACCAGGAAGCGGCGCGACACGTCCAGGGCCATGGCATTCGAGCCGGCGAACACGATGATGCGCTCGCCAGCGTGCAGGCGGAACAGGTCCTCGAGCACCCGCAGCTTCTCGGCCGCGCGGTCCTCGATGGCCTTCTTGGCGTAGTAGGCCTTCTGAACCCGTCGGGCCTCGGGGTCCCTGCCCGACTCCGCGCACAGCTTCCGCCAGTCGTAGCGCTTGTCCTGCTCGCGTCGTTCGGCGATGAAGGCGCGGACCTGCTGGCTGGCGCGGTCGTAGCGCTGCTGCTCGGCGTCGCTGAGTGCGACGGGGATGCGCACGACGTCGTAGTCGGCGAGGGTCTTGCCCTTGGCCTCGGGGATCTCCTGGCGGAAGACGACCGGGCCGATGAGGCGTTCGAGGTCGGCGTGGAGCCCGTCGGAGCGCTCGGGGGTAGCGGAAAGGCCGAGGCGGAGCGGCGCGGCGCACATCAGGGCGGCCTCGCGGCGGCGTGGGCCGGGCAGGTGGTGCTCCTCGTCGAAGACGACGAGGCCGAAGCGGGCGCCCAGCTCGCCCATGTGGATGTACGCGCTGTCGTAGGTGGTGACGGTCACGGGCCGGACGTTGTGCAGGGCGTCGCCGACGATGCCGGCGTCGCAGCCGAGGCCGCGCAGGATGCGGCGGTGCCACTGGTACATGAGGTCGCGGACGGGGGCGACGACGAGGGTGGCGACGCTCGTGTGGCGCATGGCCGCGAGCGCGATCTCGGTCTTGCCGGTGCCCGTCGGCATGACGACCTGGCCGCGCCCCCGGGCCTGGAGCCAGGCGTCGAGGGCCTCCTGCTGCGCCTGGCGCAGCGACGGCAGGCTCACCCGCGGCCATCTCACCCGCGGCGGCCGCGGCACGCCGTCACTCCACCGGTCGCCGAGCCCTTCGTCGAGGGCGTCGCGGACCGCCGCGTAGTCGATCGCGTCGCAGCGCCACGCCGAGACTCGCCAGTCCCAGTTCCACAGCTCGCGCTCGAGGAGCGCGCCGAGCTCAGGGCGCCCGAGCCCGCTCAGCACAAGCGTGCCCCGGTCGTATGACAACTGCACGGGCATGTGGGTCGGTCCTCGCTCGACCCCCTGACGTACCCCTCTGGCGGGATTCTACTACCGACCGATCCGCCGCGCAACCTTGGGGGTCTAGCCGACCGAGATCGGTAGAGGCCCGACGTCGCCGTCTTCGTCGCCAGGCGGCTGCCAGGGCTCGGAGCGGGTGGCGAGGGTCCAGAGGGTGGTGAGGCGCGCGGCGGGCGTCTGGGCGGCGTCGCCACGGCCGAGCGAGTTGCCAGCCGACACCGAGGAGCGCGTGCTGAGCCAGGCGGCGGCCGCGGCGGCCTGCGAGGTGGCGACGGACGACTGCTGGGCGGGCGGCGGGCCGAGGATGGCCGCCTGGATGATGCCGAGGTCGGCGTCGTCGAGGGTGCCGCTGTCGTCCGCGTCGAGGGACCAGTGCCAGGTGCCGTCGAGGGACTCGCCTGTGAGGACGGCGACTCGGGCGTAGGAGTAGTCGAGCGCGGTGGCGAGGCCGCTGACGTTGACGTCGCCGGCCACGCTGGTCTCGAAGGGGCCGGCCTGGACGGGGGCCGTCTCGACGCCCTCGGCGTTCTGCGCGACGACGCGGAACGTGTAGTCGGTGCCGGGCTCGAGGCCGCGGACGCGGATGCCAGCCCAGGTGCCGGCGACGTGCCACTCGGGCTCGGTGCCGAGGGCGTAGGCGCCCCGATGGGCCTCGCCAGTGTCCTCGAGACAGAGCCAGCCTGCATCGGGGTCGTCGCCGATCTGGACGGCGTAGAGGCGGTGGGGCGGGTTGCCGTTGGGGTCGAGGCCGTCGATGCCGAGCGACTTGCCGCCTGGGGCATCGCGGTTCAGCCGCCCCAGCTCGAGGGCGGCCGTGTCGATGGCGAGCTGGCCCGGCGCCGCGAAGGTCTCGACGGCGAACTCGGCGACGAAGTCGCCGCCCGGCGTGATGTCGCCCGAGGGGAGGGTGTCGGTGAACTCGCCGTCGAGCGGGTTGCCGTCCAGGTCGGTGAGCGAGCTGGTGCCGTCGAGGGTGATGCGATAGAGGTCGTCGGGCAGGCCGGCGGCGATCTGGATGTGGACGGTGAGCCCGTCGGGGTCGAGCGTGATGGCGTCGGGGGTGATGGCCACGTCGTTGGCATCGCCGAAGTGGCGGTCGCCGCCGCTGCCCGTGAGGGCGACGCTCGCGGCCGTGACCGTCGCCGGGTCGAGGGGCGTGTCGAAGGCCACGTCCACGACGGTGACGGGCGCATAGGCGGGGCCGACGGGGTACGAATCCGCGTTGAGCTGCTCGGCGGCCGCTGTGATAAGGCCGATGGTGGACGTGTCGGAGGGGTAGTAGACGCCGTTGCCGTCGCTGGCCAG
>CBFDBL010000090.1:0-13381 GCA_965603035.1 uncultured bacterium | reverse complement strand
TCCGCGTGGGGACGCACGAACCGCCGCTCCGCGGCTCGAACGAGGAAGGCTCTCACCAAGCTGAAGGAACTCCTCACGCCAGGCTGGGCGCCTGCTGGCTCTCGGGCGTATAGCAGTGCAGCTCGATGCGGTTGCCGTCGGGGTCGGCGAGCCAGGCCTGCCAGCTCCCGTCGCTGCCGAGCTTCGGGTCGCTGACCTCGACGCCGCGGGCGCGCAGCTCGGCCACCGTCGCCTCGATGTCGTCCACCTCGAGGCACACGTGGCGATAGGCCTGCCCCTCGGCCCGCTCGCCGAGGGCCCCCTCGAACAGCTCGATGAACGTCCGCTCGCCCGCGTGGACATAGACTCCGAAGCGTCGCCCCTCCTCGTTCACGAAATCGAAGGCGTGGCGCATCCCCAGCGTCTCGACGTAGAACGCCTCCGACGCCGCCAGGTCGCGGCAGGTGAAGCACACGTGAGCCAGTCCCTTGATCATGCACTTGCTCCTTGGCTGCTGGCGTGGGAACAGGCATTCTACCGGCTCTCGTCACGATGCTCCAGCGTCGCGAGCCGCAGTAGTCGCCTACTCCGGGCACCGGCGCTGGAGCGTCGTCGTGTGCGTCACAACCCGCTCGTCCCCACGCTCCGCGTGGGGACGCACGAACCGCCGCTCCGCGGCTCGAACGAGGAAGGCTCTCAGCAAGCTGAAGGAACGTTACCGCGCGAGCAGGTTGACGGCGCGGACGGTGCGGGTGCGCTCCTCGACGGCGGCGGGCAGGCGGCCCTTGAGCCAGGCCTTGGCTCGGTAGCGGAGCTCGCCGCCCGTGGGCAGGAGCGGGATGGGACGGGCGTCGAGCACCTGGGGGCGCGCGCGGTGCGGCGGCGTGGTGTCGGTCGGCTCGTGGCAGCCGACGCACGAGCGCGTCTCGCCGGGGCGGGTGTAGATCCACGTGAGCTGGTTGCCGAGCACCCGGCGGTCGCTGTCGAGCACCTGGAAGTGCACCATGCGGTCGGCGGGCACCTCGACGTGGAAGGAGCCGTCGGCGGCGAGCGGCACGGTCCCCAGCACGCGGGCGAGGGTGCCGCCGTGGTTCTTCCACACGGGGTGGGGGTTGGTGTGGGTGCTGTGACGCCCGACGACGGGCACGCCCTCGATGCAGCGGACGAGGCGCCCGACCGCGGGCACGCCCTGCTCCTGGGTGAGGCGGACGGAGAGGCAGAGGAACTGGCCGGTGAAGGCGCGGCGCCTGGCGAGGGTCGGCAGGATGGGCGGGCGGCGTCGCGGCATGAGCGGGCGGGGCTCGAAGTCGGCGGTCGCCGGGTCGTTGTAGACGAGTGTGAGCTTGCCGGAGTCGGGCTCGACGAGGTAGAGACCGAGGTCCACGTCCTGCTTGCGCCTGGCCTTGCGGGTGGAGGCGCAGAGGATGCGGCCGTCGGGCAGGACCGCGGGCGAGGTGAAGGCGCGGCCGCTGTCGTGGGGGACGACGCGCTCCTCGGTGCGCCGGGGCCCGACGACGACCAGCCCGCCCTGGCTGGCACAGACGATGCGGCCCTCGGGCAGCCCCCGCGGCTGGCTCATGCGCAGGATGCGGTGGGTCGCGTAGACGTTGGACGCGTAGTCGCCGCCGCGCGGGCCGGTCCTGAGCCGGCGCCAGAAGTCGCGCCGCTCGGGGCCGTAGAGCACGACGTCGGCGCAGCCGTCGGGCTGGACGGCGTGCAAGGTGAGCTCGGTCTTGAGCCGGGAGTAGAAGACCTCGAGGCGCGCGAAGGCGATGCGGCCGTCGGGCAGGACCGCGGGCTCGTTGTCGCGGCCGACGTTGATCGCGATGGGATGGATGTCCGAGCCGTCGGCGTTCATCAGGTGGAGGGCGGTGCACAGATAGCCGTGGTACTCGTCGCGGGTGCCGATGCGCGAGGAGGCGAAGCAGATGCGGCCGCCGGGCAGGTAGCAGGGCTGCACGTCGTGGTAGGGGCCGTGGGTGAGCTGGCGCAGGCCGCTGCCGTCGGCGCCGACCTCCCAGACGTGCCACCACGGGTCCTTCGCCCCGCGCGCGCAGAAGACCACGCGCAGCCCGTCCCACGAGACCTCGCAGTCGGCGACGTAGCCGCCGGCGAACCGCGTGAGCGGCCGCACCCGGCCGTCGGGCCGGACCGGGCTCAGGGCATAGAGGTTGCGGCCCGGGCGGTAGGTCGGACCGGTGTCGGTCGTGACGTAGGCCTGCATCCAGTGATCGTTCTGGAAGTGGTTCGGCACGGCCTTGTCGCCCTTGATGAAGACGACGGCGTCGGGGAAGGTCGGGAGCTCGCCTCCTGACCCGGGCTGCTCGACGCGGGCGCCGGCCTCCCGCGGCTCGGGCAGGCGCTCGCCGCGCCGCCAGAGCGCCTCCTGGGCGACCTGGCGGACGGTGGCGAAGGGGTGGGCCATTGCGCAGTTGCGCAACTCCGCAATGGCCTCCGCGGTCCCGACGGCCGCAAGCGCGTGGGCGGCGGCGAGGCGGACCTCCAGGACGTTGGCCTCGTCGTTGAGGGCCTGGGCGACGAGCGGCACGTGCTCGCGGGCGCCGAGGATGCCGAGGGCCTCGACGACGGCCTCGCGCCAGCGGGGGGCGGGGTCGTTGTACTCCTCGTCGATGAACCGGGGGCTGTAGCCGAACTCGGCCTCGGGCTTCGAGCGCTCGAGGGCGCGGGCGAGCGGCTCGATGCCCTCGGCGTGGCCCATGAAGCCGATGGCCTTGGCGGCGTTGACGCGCACCCAGCCGTCCTTGTGGCCGAGCAGCGCGGCCAGGCGCGGGACGTCGGCCTTCGCCGTGCAGAGCGCGGGCAGCCAGGTGGAGACCTGGACGGGGTTCTGGCACGGGAAGGTCGGCGCGTCGGCCGGCTTCTCGATGCGCCGCTGCTGGCCGAGATGCTCGAAGGCCTGCTCGCAGGCCTCCTGGCGCAGGCCGCAGCGGTCGAGCAGCCAGCGGGTCAGGCCCTCGGCGACCTCGGGCTCGTAGAGCATGGCGCCGTCGTGGTCCTGGGGCAGGTTGGCGACGAGCTGCGGGGCGAGGCGGCGGAGGCCCTGGCGGGTCTCGGCGCCGTCGAGCGGCAGGCGGCACAGGGCGTAGGCGATGGCATAGGGCGTGTGGAGCATGCGATCGAGGGAGGGGAAGCCCATGCGGTCGTCGCGCGGGAGCAGCTTGGGATTCTGGGCTCTGAGCCCCTTCGCGTACTTGGGGTAAGCGGCGAGCAGCGCGGGCACTGCGCGGCGGTCGCCGAGGTCGCCGAGGGCCATGGCCGCCCAGCGCGCGTGCTCGACTGCATCGAGCCACCCGACGAGCCAGGGCACGGCGGCAGGGTCGCGCAGCCGCCCCAGTGCGCGGAGGCCGACCTCGACGAGCACCGGCTCCCCGTGCCGCGCGCGCAGGGGGTCGAGGTAGCCCATGATGGCCTGTGCGGCGCCCGCCCCGCCCAGCGCGCCGAGGGCTCGGAGCCCGCGCTCGTGGCGGCGGGCGGGCGGCTCGGCCGTCTCGGCTCGGGGCTTCGGCGTCTTCTCGATCTCGATCTCGAAGAAGGTGGTCGGGTAGGTGCGGTTCTCCGAGGCGTAGGAGGTGATGCGGACGTAGCGGGCCTGACGCGGCTCGAAGGTCACTGCCAGGCGGGGCGGCGTCTTGACCTTCTCGCGGCGCACCCGCTTGAAGGTCTTGCCGTCCAGGCTCGTCTCGAGCGCGTAGTCGGTCATGCAGAATCGCGGGCCGTACTGGTGCACGACCACCTGCGCCACGGTCGTCGGGCGCAGGAGGTCCAGGGTGACCCATTGCGGGAACGGCACATTCTTGGTCTGGAAGTATGCGGGGCCGATCCCGCCGTCGGTCAGGACACTGGGCGGGCCTCTGTAGGTGGTGGACGCGGTGACGGGGCAGCCCGCGGCGAGGCCGCCGGGCCGGCCGCCCTCGAGCAGCGCCAGCACCTCGTGCGGCGGGCGCTCGCCGGGCACGCCGGCCCACCAGCGGCGCCAGGCGCTGGCCTGCTCGGCCCGTTTCCCGGGCTCGCCGAGCGCGTCGAAGGGGAGCTCCATGCCCGTGAGGTTGGTCAGTGCCACCCAGGCGGCCTGGGCGACGGCCCACTCCTGGTCGTCGAGCGCGGCCAGCAGCGGCCCGACGGCGCGTCGTCCACCGCACCAGGCCAGGGCCAGCGCGGCCTCGCGCCGCACCGCGCCATCGCGATCGTGCAGCCGCTCGACCAGCTTCGCCTCCGCGCCGTAGGCCCGCAGCCACCCGAGCGCCTCCGCAGCGCCAGCGCGGACGGCGCCGCCACCGGCCGAGAGCCCCCGCACCTGGCCGCCGACCTGGACATCGTAGGGAGTGGGCGCCCGCTCGCCGGCACGCAGCCACGGCGAGGCAATGAGCAAGGCAGCAACGATCATGAGGGCATGCTGCATGCGTCGGACCCTCGTGAGGCAGCAGTCCACGGTTCGAGTGTACCCGTGCTCGGCGTGGAGTGCAAGCCGCCGCCATCCGAGGCCATGCGCCCCGGCCGCGGCTGGCGCATCCTCCGGCCGTCCATCGCAGCCGCGCTGCGACGCAGGGCGCGCCGCCGAGCCGCTGCGCCGGCGGCCATGCGACGAGCACGCCATCAGGCCCCCGGTGCCATGGCGGCCTGGGGCGCTCATGGAATGATGCCACACTTCCGAAAGTGTGGCATCATTCTATCGCGTTCCGCTCCACCCGTCGAGATGGTCCCCAGCAGCTTGGATCGGCACGTGTGCCCTTCCCTGGCTCCCTCTGCCGGCTCCGCCTTCCCAGGTGCGCGGAAACCCGCGCCATGCCGTCGCCCGTTGCCTGCGCGAGCGATAGGACGGGCAGTTCGCCCATCACTGCGAGTAGTCTGAGGAGACGGATCCGCCGCAGGTTCGCAAGGATGCGGAAGAGGCGAACGATGGGCTCCATGGCGCTCTCTCAATCTGGTGGCGTTGTGGAATGATGCCACACTTCCGAAAGTGTGGCATCATTCTATCGCGTTCCGCTCCACCCGTCGAGATGGTCCCCAGCGGCTTGGATCGGCACGTGTGCCCTTCCCTGGCTCCCTCTGCCGGCTCCGCCTTGACAGTGAGGCGACCATGGCGTACCGTGCACGCGGTATGGGACCGGGCGGGCTTCCAAGGGGAAAGGCTACAGACCGCACGAGGGCGGGTTCCGAGAGAGCCTGCCGATCGCTTGGAGCCCTGCCCCCAGGTGTTTGCGGATCGACGGGTCGGCAGCGCGGGCTGCCCGCAACAGCAACGGCCAGTTCCGGTTGCAGCAGGCGACTCCCGCGTCGCGATGAGCGGTTCGTGTGCCGATGGCGGACGCTTGCCCTATCAGCCCGTGGTAGGAGTCCATTCGGGCTGCTGCGGCTCGGCCGTGCCTGTGTGGGCCGACGCCTTTCCGCTACGGGGGCTGTGTAGCCTGTGCCTCTGAGGAGTCGGTGCATGAAGCTCCCGGTTCTGGGTCTGGGTCTTCTCGCCATGGCTGCGGGATTGGCAGAGGCGGGCGATCAGCCGCAGTGGGGCGAGCGGTGGTCGCGGAACCTGGTGTCGGGCGAGCGGCCACTGGCCGCGAGCTTCGACCCCGAGACGGGACGCAACGTCCGGTGGTCGGTGCCGCTTGGGACGCGGTCGTACGGCACGCCGGTGGTGGCGCGGGGCCGGGTGTTCGTCGGCACGAACAACGCGCGGCCGCGGGACCCGCGGCACCGCGGCGACCGCAACGTGCTCTTCTGCCTGCGCGAGAGCGACGGCGAGCTGCTCTGGCAGCTCATCATCCCCAAGCTGCGGGTGCCGATGGCCGATTTCACCGGCGTGGGGGTCTGCTCGCCGCCGAGCGTCGAGGGCGACCGCGTCTACCTGTTCACCAACCGTGGCGAGGTGCTCTGCCTCGACATCGAGGGCCAGGCCAACGGCAACGACGGCCCCTACCGCGACGAGGGCGCCTACATGGTGCCCAAGGGCTCCGAGCCGACGGAGGTGGGGAAGCTCGACGCCGACATCCTGTGGCGCTGCGACGTGCTGGGCGACGTGCGGATGCGGCTGCACGACGCCGCCCACTGCTCGGTGATGGTGCACGGCGACTTCGTCTACAGCGGCACGTGCAACGGGGTGGACCAGACTCACTTCAAGCTGCCTCGCCCCGAGGCGCCGAGCCTGGTGGCCGTCGCGAAGGCGACGGGCCGGCTCGTGGCGACCGACGCGGCGGCGATCGGGCCGCAGCTCATCCACTGCATGTGGTCGTCGCCGTCGCTCGGCACCGTCGCGGGGCGCGAGCTGATGTTCTTCGGCGGCGGGGACGGCGTGTGCTACGCCTTCGAGCCGCTGCGCGCCGCGCCGCCCGAGGGCCAGCGGGCGAAGCTCAAGGTCGCCTGGCGCTTCCACTGCGACCCCGCCGGCCGCAAGGAGCGACCACTGGACTTCCAGGACAACCGCCAGGAGGGCCCGAGCCTCATCTCCGGCATGCCCGTCTTCTACCGCGGGCGAGTCTACGTCACGGCCGGCGGCGACGTATGGCACGGCAAGCCGCACAGCTGGCTCAAGTGCATCGACGCCGGCGGCACAGGCGACATCACGATCACGGGCGAGCTGTGGAGCCGCCCGCTCAAGCGCCACTCCATGGCCACGCCCGCCGTCCACGACGGCCTCGTCTACATCACCGACAGCGGCGGGCAGATCCACTGCTTCGACGCGGTCACCGGCCGGCCCGTGTGGGTGCACGAGACGCGCAGGGAGATCTGGAGCTCGCCGCTCGTCGCCGACGGCAAGGTCTACGTGGGCGCGATGGGCCGCCACCTGTTCGTGCTCGCCGCCGACCGGCGCAAGCGGCTGCTCGCCGACGTCCGACTCGACAGCCCCATGGCCACCTCGCCCGTCGCCGCCAACGCCACCCTCTACATCGCCACGATGCGCACGCTCTACGCCGTGGCGGAGACCAAGCGATAGGCCCCCGCCACCGACGGCCTCTGGCTCGAGATCGTCCGCTGCCAGGAGCGGCGGCGCGGACGGGCGGCAGCGGTCTCGTCGTGGTGTGATTGGCTCCCCTTGTCACGCGTCTCTTACGCCCCTGACGGGGCTCGCCGGGTTACTCGCGGGGATCCCACGGCTTACGCCGTGGGCTACATTCTTCCGCCCGCGAGCGGGCTGGCCGGTGCGAGCTGCGGCGGTTCGGCGGCGTACGGCAGCCGGCCTTCGCCCTGAAGGGCGAGACTCCGAACAGGCGGGGGCGCGTCTGGAGTCCACGCCTTCAGGCGTGAGTGGGGCTGCCGCAGGCCAGACCAAACGGCTGACGGCCGTGGGCGACCCCTTCCGCCCGCGAGCGGGCTGGTCTGTGGAGCTTGCGGCGGTTCGGCGGCGTACGGCAGCCGGCCTTCGCCCTGAAGGGCGAGACTCCGAACAGGCGGGGGCGCGTCTGGAGTCCACGCCTTCAGGCGTGAGTGGAGCTGCCGCCAGGGAGGAAGACGGCGCGGCGCGCAGCCGGGCCTCAGCCGTGCCAGGGGCGGCTGCGCTGCTCGTTCTCGGCGAGGGCGGCGAGGGCGAGGTTGACGTCGTCGACGATCTGGAAGTCGTACATGCCGACGCAGAGGAAGTCGGCGCCGCCCTTGAGCGCGTAGCGGAAGCCGACCTTGGGGTGGACGGCGCCGGCGGCGAGGGTCTTGAAGGCGATCCAGGGCTCGGGCCGGTCGGCCATGAAGACGATGGTCTCGTCGGGGTGCTCGCACCACACGCTGTCGCAGCGGTCCTTGGGCTGGGCCGACCAGTAGCGGTGGTGGTGGAGCGTCTTCATCCAGAAGTCGGGCAGGAGCCCCTGCTCGACGCAGCCCTGGATGGTGGCGAGGCGGTGGCCGCCGATGCCGGCGGGCAGGCCACTGTCGCGGATCAGCTTGAGCGCCTGGGCGATGACGTCGAACTTCTTCTGGCGGACCAGGTTGTCGCCCGTCGCGCCCTGGATGTAGCAGGCGGCGGCGCCGGCGTCGATCGACTTCTGGACCATCGCGAGCACGTCGCGGCCGCCGCAGTCGGAGATGAACTGGATCTTGCCGATCCCGCGCTTCCAGTACTCGGCGATGATCTCGCACAGCACGGGGTTGGTGAGGAAGGCGTTGATGCCGCACTTCTCGGCGAGGGCGAAGGTCTCGAAGACCTTCCACTTGTGGTGGTAGGCCTTGACGAGCTTCGAGACGTAGATGAGGTCGCGGGCGTGTGCCCATCCGCCGATGAGGTTGCCGCCCAGGATCAGGCGGCTGACGTCCATTCCCTTGATTCTCGCGTGGGGGACCTGGCCTTCGAGCTGGCCGAGGGTGGTGAACTGGAAGGTCTTGATGGTGGCGGTGGTGACGGCGTCGGTGGCTGGGGCGGCGTCGGAGCCGAGTCTGGCGGCGAGCTGCTGCTCCTCGCGGCTGGCCCATCCGCGCTTGCGGAGGAGGGCGAGCAGGAAGGCGCCGAGGAAGGGCACGCCTGTGAGGCTGGCGAGCACGGCGCGGCGGCCGAGCGGGTCGCGCGCGACGGCGGCCTCGAGGTCGCGCCGCGCCGGCGGCGAGGCGGCCGGCGGCTCCGCCGTCCCGCGGGAGCGTGCCCGCAGGCCCGAGAGCAGGCGGTCGAGCCCCAGCCACCCGGCGCCAGGCGCCAGCGCCACGACGGCGAGTGCCGCCAGCTCGACCAGGTTCTTGTCCACCACCAGGTAGTGGCCCTCGATGCCCATGCCCGGCGCCGTGGCGGCGAAGGGCGGGTGGGCCAGGTAGTAGAGCGCCAGCAGCACCATGGCGCAGACGGCCGAGACGCGCGTCAGCGCGCCCAGCATCAGCGCCGCGCCCACCAGGATCAGGCCCCACACGTTCAGCACGTTCACCACCCGCAGCGCCGCCGGGCTCGCGGCCATCGACTGGAAGACGCCCGCCAGCGGGCCCGTGGCCGACTCGAGGTAGCCGGCCGCCGTCCACTGCGGCGCCAGCAGCTTGACCGCGCCTTCGTAGAGGAAGTGCCAGCCCACGGCGATCCGCAGCACTGTCAGCGCCGTGGTCGCCAGGGCCGACGGCGGGCCGGGGGTGTCGCTTGCCGTCGCGTTCGCTTGGGACATGCCTGAGGCTCCAGGTCGGTCGCAGGGAAACGGGCTATCGCCTGGTCTTGACGGCGTGCCAGCGGTGCTGGTTGTAGGCGTCGCGGATGGCGACGTAGGGGTCGAGGGCGCTCGCCTTGAGATCCTCGTAGTCGCCGAGCCGCAGCGAGGTGCCGTTGATGGTCCTGAGGAACCCGACGCCTGGGACGTAGGTGGCGGGGTCGAGGCCGGCGTTGACGGGCCAGGCGAGGGTGTCGCGGAGACTCGAGGGGCCGAGGAGGGGCCAGCTCAGGTAGCAGCCTGAGCCGAGTCCCCAGGCGCCGAGGGTCTGGCCGAAGTCCTCGTGGCGGGCGTGGAGCTTGAGCCAGCCCTTGGCGGGGTCGCCGAAGCCCGCGACGCCGACGGTGGTGTTGACGCCGAAGCGCGCGAGCTCGGTGCCTGTGCCCCTGAGGTCGCCCTGGAACAGGCAGTTGACCATCCGGACGGGCATGGCGACGTTGTCAAAGAAGTTGCGCACGCCGACCCGCGCGATCTCGGGCAGCACCGCCTTGTAGCCCCGGGACACCGGGCGCAGCACCCAGAAGTAGAGCTTGTCGTTGACGTGGTAGACGCCGCGGTTCACCCGCCTCAGCGGGTCGCCGATGGGCGGGGGCGTCGCCTCGTCGTCCTCGGCCGCGAAGGGGTCCTCGTCGTCGCGGGCCACCGCGCTCTCGGGCGCCTCGGCGGCGGAGGCCCGGGCCGGCGCGATGCCGCCGAGCAGCACGAATCCCAGGGCGACCGCGATGATGCGTGCTGCGAGCCGTGTCGTCCGCATCGCTCTCTCCCCTCTCGCGATCCTCGTCGGCGGGCCGCGGTGGCGGGTCAGAGGTCCTTCGACATGGCCTCGACCTTGGCCTCGAGCTTCTCGATGAGCTGAGCGAAGGACCCGCGGTTGAGGAGGTTGTCGAACTGCCTGCGGTAGTTGTTGACAATCCGCACGCCCTCGATGGAGAAGTCGTAGATGAGCCACTGGTCGTCGAAGCGCTTGAGGCTGTAGATGATGGGGATGGTGGTGTGCTTGGTGGTGACGACGTGCACGCTCACGCGCGCGTAGTGGCCCTCGACGCGCTCGCCCTTGTAGACGACCTGCTCGCCCTCGTAGGCCTCGACCCTGGCGAGGTAGGTGTTGCGGACGATCTCGGCGAAGAGGGGGATGAACTGCTTGCGCTCGTCGTCGGAGCGCGCGCGCCAGTGGCGGCCGAGCGCGCGCTGCGACATCTCGGGCCACTGGAACCGCGCGTTGACGGCGGCCAGGATCTTCTCGCGCCGCTCGGCCTTCTTCTCGGGCGGCTTGAGGGCGGGGTCCTTGAGGGTCGCCAGGATCGCGTCCGTGGTCGCCCGGATCGCGGCCTGGGGGCCTTCGTCGGCCGCGCCCGCGGCAGCGGGCCCTGCGGCGAGGGCCACGAGCCCCGCCATGGCGGCCCACAACGTCAGCGCCTTCACTCCAGTCCTCCTCCTGACTGGTCGCTGAACGCGTATTTCGCGATCAGCGATTGCAGGTCGATGGCGGGCTCGGTCTCGCGGAGCCGCTCGCCGGGCCTCAGGAGCACGTCCGAGCCGCCTGGGGCGATCTCCAGGTACGTCTCGCCGAGCATGCCGCGGGTCTTGACGCTCGCGATGGCGTCCTCCTGGACCTTCACGTCCTCAGGCAGGACCAGGACCACGTTGGCCTGGTAGTCCTCCAGCGCGATGCTCTCGACGGCACCGACCGGCACGCCGGCGATGAACACGGTCGAGCCCGCCTTCAGGCCACCCACGTTCGTGAACAGGGCTTGGAGCTGGTAGGAGCGGCCGCCCACCCGCCCCAGCCGGCCCACCTGCACCGTGAGGTACGCGAAGCACAATACGGACGCGAGCACGAACGAGCCCACGACCAACTCGACGTTCATTTTCCGCATCGCTTGCTCCTCCGCAGCCAGCCATCGTACGGCGGACCCACCCGCACACTAACAACTACCGCGCGACGCGGCCGCTGTCAAGTCGCCTCCCGGGCCGCCGGATTTGCCCTTGACATCCGGCGACGCGCCCTGTAGGATTCGCAGCACATTGTGGCACAACGCAACCTGGGCCTTCAGCCACGCAGAAGGAGGACGGCGATGAACCAGCAAGAGCTGGCCGATTTGTACTACAGCTTCCTCGACACGGAAGGCTACCGGCCAGAGATGGAAGAGGGCTTCATCAAGTTCAAGAGCGACGGCGGCACATACCTGGTGGTCGTGGATGAGAACGACGAGCAATACTTCCGGCTGATCTTCCCGAACTTCTGGCCCATCGAGAGCGAGGCCGAGCGGGCGAAGGTGCTGGCGGCAGCCGACCACGCCACCGCCGAGACCAAGGTCGCCAAGGTCTTCACCGTGCGCGACAACGTCTGGGCCACCATCGAGATCTTCTGCTCCCAGCCCGATAACTTCAAGGGCATCTTCAACCGCGCGATGCGCGCCCTGAAGGCCGGCGTCCGCGCCTTCCTCGAAAAGATGCGCGAGTAGACGCGGCCAGCCCCACACCCCTCCCACAACGCGCCCGCCTGGCGCAGCCCGGCTCTGCCGTGGGCCGGCGCCGCATGACCGCGCGGCGCCGCGGCTACGGCAGTGGCTTGGGCTCCGGCTTCCTGACGAGGAGGCGCGCGGCCTCCTTCTGGGTGCGCGGGTTCTTGGTGAGCTCGACGACCTTGGCCAGCGCGCCCTGGACGACGGGGTCGGTCTTGTTCTTGAGTCGCTTGGCGATCTGGACGACGGCGGTGGCGGCCTCCTCGGCGACGGCCTTATCGCCGAGGCAGGACGCGGCGAGGGCGACGGCCTGCTTGTCCTGGATGCCGCCGAGGCCGCCCAGGACCGAGCGCTTCTCCTCGGCGCGGGTGGCGAGCTTGAGGGCCTCGGTGTAGACCTTGAGCCGCTCTCGGTTCCTGCGCCGCCAGTGCCGCGAGCGGGCGAGGTTGATGTAGCCGCGCAGTGCGAGGATCTGGAGTCGCGGGTCCTTGAGGCCCTGTGTGACCTCGAGGAGACCGTCGGCGGCCTCGGTAAGCCCGCCGCCCTCGGACCAGCCGCCGAGCGCGCGGATGGCCTCCTCCTGGGGCTTGCCCTGGGCGCCCTTGGCGAAGGCGGCGAGTGCCCTGGCCGCGGTGGCGCCGCAGGCCTTGCCGAGCACGCGGCACAGGGCCGCGGCGGCCTCGGGGCTGGCGCCCTGGAGCTCGGGTGCGAGGGCGCGCGCCACCTGGTCGCGGGCGCGCTGGCCGATGGCGAGCAGCGCGCGCTCGGCGGCCTTGCGCTCGTCGCCGCTGTCGCTCGTCTTGAGCACCTTGACGAGCACGGGTGCCTCGCGCTCGCCGCCGAGGACCCCGAGCGCGTCCACCGCGGCGAGGCGAACGCGGGCCTCGCGGTCCTGGGCCGCGGCCGCGACCACGGCCATCTGGTCGCTGGCGCGGCGGGCGGCGAGCACGCCGATCAGCTCGGCGCGGACGGCGGGGTCGGCGGCCTTGCCCACGGCCGCCCCGACGACCCGGCTGGCCTCGGCGCCGCGCACGGCGACGAGGGCCGCGAGGGCCGTCTGCTGGTCGTCGCGGTCGCTGCCGAGCGCGCGCGGCACGAGCGCCTGCGCGGCGCGTTCGCCGCCGATGGCTGCGGCGGCCCGCATCGCCTCCCGGCGCGTCACCCGGTCGGGGTCGTCCATGGCCGCGAGCACCGCGGGCAGGGCCTTGGCGTCGCCGATGGCACCGAGCACGAACAGGATGCCGCTGCGCTGGGCCTTGGGCGCCTTGCCGAGCAGCTCGAGCCACTGCTCGACCAGGGCGCCGCCGGGCAGCCGCTTGGCGGTCTGGGCCGCCTCGGAGCGGACCTGGATGTCGGGGTCGCTGAGCGCCGTGAGCAGCTCGGTGAGGATCTCGGGGCCTGAGATGGCGGCGAGGCCGCGCAGGCTGGCGATGCGGATGTGGCGGCCGGCCTTGCCGAGGCACTGCTTGGGCAGTGTGGTGTAGATGCGCGCCGCGGCGTCCTTCCGGCCGGCGTCCACGAGCCGCTGGGCCAGGCGGAGGGCGGCCTCGGCCTGCCTCATCTCGGTGGTCGCCTTCTCGAGCCTTGCGGCCGCCAGGACGAGGTCCACGGCTCGCGGGTCGCCGATGCGGGCGAGGGCCTCGATGGCGGCGAGCCGCACGTCGGCGTCGCGGCTGCCGGCGTCGCGGAGGAGCGCGGGGACGGCCTCGGCGTCGCGCAGGGCGCCGAGCGCCTGGGCGAGCGCGACGCGGTTCCTGCCGCTGGCCTTCGGCAGTGCGGCGCGCAGGGGGGCCGACGCCTTGACGTTGACGAGCGCGC
>CBFDBL010000089.1:0-13476 GCA_965603035.1 uncultured bacterium | reverse complement strand
AGAGGCCTTCGCAGAACGCCGGCCGAAGGCTTCGGCGGCGGCCCGGACGGCTGGATGGCAGGGGACAAGCTGCCTGCGTCACCAGCAATGCGATCGCCGAGGGCCAGAGAGGGAGCGGCCTCGGGCGTAGCCCGCCGCGGAAGGGTGAGGCGCGCACGAGTAGAGGGAGTCGGGTCATTCCCTCTTCTGAAGCGTGTCCTTGCCGTCGGTGAGCCAGGGGAGGGTGCAGCGGGCGAAGGTGATCTTCGAGTAGCCGTCGCGCTCGAAGAGGCAGCCGAGGGACCTGTCGGGCAGGACGACGAGACAGGAGTAGGCGGCGCTGGGGCCGTAGAGGAGCTTCGCGACGGGCCAGGTCCTGCCCTCGTCGTAGCTGAGACGGACGGTCATTTTGTCGCGGCCGTGGCTGGCGGGGTTGGAGAAGAGGATGCGGTTGCGGGCGGAGGCTGGCTGGGCGGTGTAGCGGAGGATGCTGGCCTGGCAGACGGGCTCGACGAGGGCCTCGTCGAGGGTGACCTCGCCCCAGGTCGCGCCGCCGTCGGTGCTGGTGGCGGTGGCGCGCTGCTTCTTGCCGTGGTAGCTGCGCATGTTCATGAGGATGGAGCCGTCGACGAGCTCGACGGCCTGGCACTCGTTGGTCTTCTCGCCGATGCCGGGGCTGTGGTGCCAGGTCTTCCCATGGTCGTCGCTCCAGATGGCGTGGGAGCGGTAGGGGTGCTTGCCGTAGTCGTGGTCGGAGTGGTCGCAGGCGATGAGCAGACGGCCCTTGTGCGGGCCGCGCTCGAGCTGAATGCCGACGCCGGGTCCGGTGGCGTACCAGCGCCAGTGGTCGTCGCGGGTCGAGTCGCTGATGTTGACGGGCTTGGTCCAGGTGTGGCCGTCGTCGGCGCTGTGCATGAGCCAGACGGTGCGCGGCTCCTTGGTGCCGCCCTTCATGATCTTGCCCTCGGGCTCCTCGCCGCGGTTGCGGGTCAGCGGCATCCAGAGGGTGCCGGTGGTCTTGTCCACGACGGGACAGGGGTTGCCGATGACGTGGGGGCCCTGGTCGGCGATGACCTTCATCGCGCTCCAGGTCTTGCCGGCGTCGGCGCTGCGCTTCATCACGATGTCGATGTCGCCGGTGTCGCCGCGGCCAGCCTTGCGGCCCTCGGCGAAGGCGAGCAGGTCGCCCTTCGGGCTGACGATGACCGACGGGATGCGGTAGGTGTGGTAGCCGTCCTGTCCGCTGAGGAACACGTCGCTGAGTGTGGGCTGCATCCTGGCTCTCTCATCGATCTCGGGGAGGGTGAATCGGACGCTGACGATGGAGTTCTTCTCTCCCTTCTCGAGCACGGCGTAGGTGGTGGCGACGAAGGTGCCGTCGGGCAGGCGCTCGAGCCCCGGGTAGCCGAGGTCGCCCTTGCGGGGGCTGTTGATCAGGCGGACGCGGTACTGGCCTTCGCGGCCCTTGGCCAGGTCGTCCCAGGTGCCGACCCAGGCGACGAAGTCGCCGCGGGTGGGGCTGCCCTGGCAGGTGTCGCGGAAGACCATGACGAGGCGGCCGTCGGGGCCGTAGCGGGGCATGTGGCGGTCGCCGGTCTGTGCGGCGGGCGTCTCGCGCATCGGGCTCCAGGTCTTGCCCTCGTCGTCGCTGAACATGATGAGGGAGTTGTATCGGCGGCGGTTCTCGCGGCAGATCGACGCGAGGCGCTTGCCGCCGGGTGCGCGGATGAGGGCCGGCTCGCACGGGTCGGCGCTGGGGAACTCGCCGACCTTGCGCTCGGGGCTCCAGGTCAGCCCGCCGTCGCCCGAGGCGCTCTGCCAGAGGGTGAGCGGCGAGCGGTCGCGGTCGCCGTGGCCGCGATGGTACTGCATCAGGTAGCGCCTGCCGCCGTCGATGGGAATGACCGTGATCGGCACGACGACGCAGTGGAGGCCGTTCTTCTCCATCGGCGTCCACGTCTTGCCCTCGTCCTCCGAGACGCTCTGGTGCATGTCGCCGTTGCCGGCGAAGACGAAGAGCCGCGCCGTGCCCTGGGGGTCGATGAGGCGGTGGAGGGTGGGGCAGTTGCGGACCTTGCGCCAGTTGTCGGGCACGGGCAGCAGATCGCCCCAGGTGAGGCCGCCGTCGGTGCTCTTCTTCATCGGCCCGCACTGCCCGCCGTGGCCGATGGTCCAGACGGCGAACATCGTCTTGCGGTCGGGCATCAGGAGGGTGTGGACGTGGCCCTGATAGAGGTCCTTCGTGCCGCGGGCCACGACGACCTGGCGGCCCTTGTCGGCGGAGAGGTCGATGGTCGGGATGGTGTAGGCCGTGGGCTGTGTGCGCTCGGGCGGCGGCTCCTCGAGGGTGCCCGTGGCCGAGAAGCTGTGGATGCGCATCGTCGAGCGCCACGGGCGGAAGCCGAAGAGCCCGACCGCGCCCTTCGTGAACCTGCTCTTCCACGCCTCCTTGCCGTCGATGACGAAGCGGATCTCGGCACCCTTGCGGACGACCTCGAGGTCGAAGGGCTGTCCGTCCCGGAGGAACTCGCCGGGGTTGCCGATGAAGCGGGTCTGGCGGGAGAGTCGGCGCCCCTGGACGAAGAGCTTGCCGTTGCCGCCCTCGAAGCCGAAGTGGTCGTGGTTCCCGAAGGTGAACGACGCGGCGCTCTTCGCGAGCTTGAGGATGGTGAGGCGGGCCTTGACGTGGAAGTCGCCGCTGCCGAGCGCCCTGTCCGCATAGAGGTAGTTGTTGTAGCCGCCGCACTCGGCATAGCCGTCGCCGCGTTTCCAGGGCTTGCCGACGACGCGCACGCGCTGGGGCACGCCGTAATCCACGAAGACGGTTTCGCCTGCGGCTGCCACGGCAGCCAGCGCGCAGAGCGGCAGGAGGGCAAGGGCTCGCAGTCGTGTCATGGGCGGCTGTCTCTTGAGTAGGCAGGTCCTCGCTCGCAGCGCGCAAGGCACATGTCGGTTCTTCTCGCGGGGTGTGGACACCCCGCCTACAGGTCGCGGGGCGGGGACACCCCGCCTACAGCTCTCAGTCCGTGGGGCGAACGCCGTAGACCTTGGGCGAGCGGACGCCTGGTCGGATCTCGCCGCTGGGCACGACGTGCATGCCCTGCCAGTAGACGAGCGGCGTGGTGACGTGGGGCGCGGGCGTCGAGCCCAGGAGGCTCCAGGCGTCGGCCTCGACGTTGTAGGCCAGGATGGACTTCGGGAAGCCCGGGTGCTCGTCCTTGAGCTCCATCACCTCGTCGGCGTTGGAGCCGTCGTCGCCGCCGAACAGGAGGATGAGGTCGGTGCCGAGCCCCATGGCGGGCGAGGGTGCGGCGACGGCGGCCCGCGGCATCTCGGCGAGCTTGGTCCAGCCGACGCCGCGGTCGTAGCGCCAAGCGTCGGTCAGATAGCGGCGCCCCGTCTTGCCGTCGTCACCGATGACGAACTCGGCGCCGCTGAACAGATAGAAGCTCCGGCCCCGCGCCGCGGCGACCGGCAGGATACGGGCCGGGCCGGGACAGGGCTCGAGCTCGAGCCAGGCGGCCGACTCGTCGGCGAGGCCGAGCGCCCAGAGGTTCTTGAGCGCCGCGGCAGGCTTCGTGGACTCCTGGCCGCCGGCGACGAAGATCGTCTCGCCGACCAGGGCGGCGCTCATCATCGCGCACGGCCTGGGCAGCGGCGGCAGCGCGGTTGTACGGACCTTGCCTTTCAGCCAGGTCAGCAGCAGGCACTCGGCGTAGCACCGCTCGGCGTCGCAGCCCCCGAGCAGGTAGGAGCCGTCCTTCGTGGAGATGGAGGCGCCGTAGGCGAGGGGCCGCGGGAGCTTGAAGCCCGTGTGCCAGGCGGGCTCGCCGGGCTCGAGGACGAAGATGCCGTCCGCCCAGACCTTCGCGCCGCCCTCGAAGAGCGAGACGGGGAAGTGGGCGCCGCCCGCCACGATCAGCGCCCCGTGGCTCGTGCCCGCGAAGGCGCCGCCGAAGCCCAGCGGCTCCGGCAGCGCCGGCAGCTCCTTCCAGCTCAGCGCGCCGCCCGGCTCCTTGCCCGCGTGGCGCTCGGCGAGCCGCGGTCGCTTCTCCGCCTCCTGCTTCGTGCACCCCGCAAGGCAGAGGGCGAGCAGGCAGGCTGGGAGCCAGGCCGTGTGTCGCACGAGCGTCTCCTCCGTTGCGCGTCTAGCCGTCGAGCGCGGCGAGCGCCTTGTGCAGGAAGGCGGCGCTGGCGCGCAGGCGGTCGGCGCCGGGCATGTGGGGCGTGAAGTTCTCGACGATCAGGGGCGGCTCGATGCCGGAGGCGGCGAGGGCCTTGAGCCAGGCAGGGGCGTGGAGGTCGCCCTCGGCCAGGGAGCACATCTGGTGGCCGGGGACCTTGGCCCCGAGCGCGTCCACGTCGGTGATGACGCGTCGGCCGCCGCCGATGTGCACGCAGTCGATATAGTGGCCGAGCACGGAGACGGCGAGCCATGGGTTGACCTCGCCCTCGCGGGAGAAGTTGGCCATGTCGAAGATGACGCCGATGCGCTCGGGCGGGAAGGGGCTGCACAGGTTGCGGGCGAGGCCTGGGGCGGTGGCGAGGCTTCGGCTGTGGGTCTCGATGAGGATCTTGATGCCCATCGGCCCCGAGAGGGTCTGGATGACGTGGGCGTAGCGGTTGATCAGCCGCTCGAGCAGGGCCGCGTAGTCGAAGGGCTCGTTGGGGTAGGGCGGCGGAGCGACGCGGACGCACCGGGCCTCGGCGCGGGCCGCGCCCTCGAAGTGCATCCTGAGCTCGTCGTCGGGCGCCTCGACGTTCACGGCGGGCACGGTGCCCCAGGGCTCGAGCCCCGCGTCGCGCAGCCGCCGGGTCAGCTCGGCGCCCTCGGCGCGCAGGCGGTCGGGGGTGAGGTCGAACCTGTGGTTGCCCCAGTTGCCCCACGGCGCGGCCCGCTGGCTCTCGGGGATGACCCGCGGGCGGTACTGGTAGTAGCGGACGCCGAGCTCCGCGCACAGCGCGATCTGCTCGTCGAAGCCCAGCTCCGGCAGCATCACCGCCGTCACGCCCAGTTCCATCGGCTCGGCTCCTTCAAGTCGTGGGTGTTCGTCAGCAGTCTAGCACGTCTCGGTGGATGCGGCAAGGGGTGCGTGCAGTCAGGGGGCAGTTCTTGCCCCGCGGCCTTGACGCGGGCGCGGCGAGTGGCTAGGATTGCGCCCAGTGACCGCAGGAGGACCCAGACCCCCGGGACGAGAGGAGAGGACGATGGCCGACATGAAGCTGGGGCTGAACACCGAGGCGTTCCGCCACGCGGACAAGCCGCTCGACTACTGCCTCGAGGCCATCCGGGGGCAGGGCTACCGCTACGTCGAGCTCAACATGCTCAACGGGCGCGACCTGCTGTGCGAGGCGGGCTACTACGCGGCCGTGAGCATGGAGCGCGACCCGCTCGAGGTCCGCGACGTCGTCAAGAGCTTCGGCCTGAAGGTCAGCGGCGTGAGCGCCCACGCGCCCATGGCGCAGCCCGAGATCAGCATCCCCTTCCTCACCCGCGCCGTCGAGTTCGCCGACGGCCTCGGCGCCCTGTGCGTCAACACCGACGAGGGCGTCGTGCCCGACTGGATGCCCAACCGACAGGCCTTCGAGCTCATCCGCTACACCCTCCAGCGCGTCCTGCCCGTCGCCGAGCGCCACAAGGTCCACATCGCGCTCGAGCCCCACCAGAAGTTCACCGTCAAGCTCAAGACCTACCAGAAGCTCCTCGGCCTCGTCGACTCGCCCTACCTGAGCGCCAACCCCGATACCGGCAACGTCTTCATGTCGGGCGGCGACCCCTACGAGTTCGTCGAGGCGGTGGCCGACCGCGTCGTGCACGTGCACGCGAAGGACATCGGCGGGGTGGTGATGGACGAGCGGGGGAAGGTGACGGGCGTGCCGTCGGGCGTGGCGTGCGGCGCGGGCGTCATCGACTGGCCGCGGGTGATCCGGATCCTGCGGAAGGCAGGGTTCAAGGGCGTGCTGTCGGTCGAGTGCGGCACCGAGGAGGAGGGCGCGGCCAGCCTCCGCTACATGCGCAAGGTCCTGCGCGCCAAGTAGCCGGCGCGGCATCCCGCCCGCCCGTCAGAAATCGGCCACCGGCTCGCGCGCCAGCGCGCGCCGGTGCGCGCGCAGCAGCCACACCGTGTCCTTGCCCGCCAGCAGGCGCACCTCGCCGTCCCGTCCCACCCAGGCCCGCGAGCCGTTGGTCGGGATGACGTGGTTGGTGATCTGGATGGCCGGCCCGAACCTGGGCTCCGGCTCCAGCACGCCGCGGCGCAGGAAGCCTGCCCCCGTGCCGCCGTAGAGCAGCGCCGCGCGCTCGCCGTCCAGCACCAGTTGCGCCTGCGGCGCGTGGCCCGCCTTGCCCAGCTCGCACAGCGTCACCGGCCCCGCCCACCGCTCGCCGTCGGCCGAGGTGGCGTAGCAGATGCCCAGGCGCCTTTCCGCAAAGACCAGGTGCAGCCGGCCCCCCGCGTCGAAGGTCACGTGCGGGCTGCTCGCGTTCGTCAGCCGGACGCCTTCGATGGCGAGCTTCCGAAGCGGGCCAAGCTGGTCGGGCGCGGCCCCACAGCCGACGTAGCCGCGCCAGAAGAGCCAGTGGCGGCCGTCGGGCGCCTGCGTCAGGTCGATGGCCCCCCAGGGCCAGCCGCCGAGGCTCTGGAAGTCGCGCCACGGCGACCGCCCCGACCCGCGGGCGTGCCCGTCGGGCTGCGTGCCCTCGACCGCGACCGGCTTCGGCGGCGACCATGTCCGCCCGTCGCGCGAGCTCCGGAGCCACAGGTTGTACCCGCCGGTGCCCGTGAAGGCGTTGCGCAGCCGGTCGGAGAAGTACGCCAGCCACAGCGTGCCCTCGGCGTCGATGTGCAGGGTCGGCTCGATGCGCCGGATCAGCGACGGCTGGGGCAGCGTCCACGGCTGGGCCCACGTCACGCCGTCGTTGCTGGCCGCGAGCTTCACCGACGAGCCCGAGCCGTAGGCGACCAGCCACCCTCCGTCGCGCAGCCGCGCCAGGCTCGCCCGCGGCGGCGGGTGGCCGCCGAAGCCGCGCAGGGTGGTGAGCGCCCAACGGAACGGGCTGTCGAGGTTGGCGAACAGCCCGTACTGCCCGCCGCCCACCAGGCGCGGCTCGCAGCGGAAGACGTTCGGGTGCCCGGGCGCGCGGTACTCGAACACGTAGCGGCCGGGCTCCAGGTCGGTGAAGGCCACGCCCGGCTGCGCGGGCCGCCCGGCGCAGGTCAGCACGCCGCCTTCGGGCATCATCTCGGTCTGCATCCACAGCCTCAGCGGCAGCCGGGCCTCCCGCGACTCGCGGAACTCCGCCTGCGCCGTCACGTTGTGCACCGTGAACTTGTCCTTCCAGCACCCGACCTCGATGCGCAGCAGGCCACTGCCCGGCGGCACCTCGAACCGCTCGCGCACCACCTCGCGGCCCGGCTCCTCCCGCCCGTGCCACGAGATCGACCCCACCTGCACCGACCCGCCGTCCGGCCGCGCGCTGTCGGCGTGGCAGCGGAAGTGGCCGCCGAAGCCGACCTCGAGCTGCTCGATGTCGCACGCGAACTCCACCGCCGCGAACTCCTTCCCCGGCGGTGGGCACAGCGCCAGGTGCCAGTAGGAGCAGCCGCCCTGGTAGACCCGATAGGCCCCGGCGAGCGCCCTTGGGTCGTCCATTCGCAGCGTCCAGCGCGGGCGGCCCGGGCTCAGCATCGCGAGGAACGGGGTGCGCGGGCGCGGGACCGCCGCTCCCATCTGGCGCACCAGCTCTGCCGCTCGCTGGACGTTGGCCCGGAAGTCCGGCCCGTGGGCGACCATCGAGGCCAGGTCGGCCCGCGTCAGCGTCTGGAGCGCCGCGCCGTGTCGTCCCAGGCGCTCCTGCGTCGCGGCCAGCTCGTGCATCGTCAGCAACGGGTAGTAGACCTCGTGGAGCAGCTTGTGGTTGGGCAGGAGCCGTTCGCGGCGGAGCATCTGCTGCATCTGTGCGGCGCGGTCGCCGAGGAGCTGGTCCATTGGTCGCTTGAGGAAGGGCGAGAAGTCGCTGCCGTGTGCGAGGGTGGCCGCTGCGGCGGCGGGGTCGTCGAGCGCGTCGCGCTGGATGCGGCCGATGAGCCAGAGGAGGAAGGCCCAGCGGCGGATGAGCGTGGCCCGGCTGGAGGCGGGCCCCTGGTCGCCGCGCGCCTTGAGCGCCAGCTCCACGAGCGCGCGGGCGTGCTGGTAGCCGGCCACGGCCTGGCGCCAGTCGCCGGCCAGTTGCTGCGCGTGGCCGAGGCCCATGCAGTCCTCGACGCGATCGTCCACGTAGCTCGCGAGCCGCCGCGGGTTCTCCTTCGCCAAGGCGTCGGCCTCGGCGGCGATGCGTGGCACCAGGGACCCGTAGGCAGCGGCCATGGCGGTGTAGTCGCCGCGGTAGAACGCCGTGCGCGCGCGCTCGCGCGCCTCCTGCTCGTTGACGGCCCCAAGCTGCTCCGCGGCTCCCGCCGCCGCGCCACAGCCTGCAGCAAGGGCAGCTTTGGCCATGGCGGGTACCAGCCAGCGCTGACCGGTCATGCGCATGGGCGGTCCCTCCTTTCCTGCGCCCACTCTAGCGCCCCAGAGGCGGGAGAACAAGCCCGACGTCGTCTGCACAGCTTGACGAGAGGCCTGCCCGCGCTATGATGGCCGCGAGGAGGGAGCGTGGAGGCATCGAGCGCGATGGGATCGCGAGGCCAGCCGTGGAGCCGCCGGCAGTTCGTCGCGGCGAGCGCGTGCGCGGCGACCGCGTGGGCGGCGGGGAAGGAGAGCGCGGTGGCGACGTTGCGGGCCGGGGCCTGTGCGGTGGACATCTCGCCGAGGACGCTCCCGGTGATCGTCAGCGGCTCGTTCCTGACCAAGTCGGCCAGCCGCGTCCGCGACCCGCTGCACGCGCGGGCGCTGGTGCTCGACGACGGCGCGACGCGCGTCGCCATCGTGGTCGTGGACACGCTGATGATGCCGCGTGAGATGCTCGACGCCGTCAAGGCCGACGCCGCCAAGAGGACGGGCATCGCCGCCGACCGCATCCTCATCGCGGCCACCCACTCCCACTCCTGTCCCTCGGTCATGGGAGCGCTGGGCACGGGCGTGGACGCGGCCTACGCCGCGTGGCTGCCGGGCAAGCTCGTCGAGGCCGTCGGGGGCGCCCTCGCGAGCCTGGCGCCCGCACGCGTCGGCTGGGCGACCGCCGAGGCGCCCGACCACACCCACTGCCGACGCTGGATCTTCCGCCCCGACAGGATGCGCTCCGACCCCTTCGGCCAGCGCAACGTCCGCGCCCACATGCACCCCGGCTACCAGAATCCCGACTGCATCGGCCCCTCCGGGCCGCCCGACCCGCAGCTCTCGCTCCTCGCCGTGCAGAGGCCCGACGGGCGGCCGGTCGCCGCGCTCGCCAACTACTCGATGCACTACTACGGCGCCGGCCCCGTCTCGGCCGACTACTACGGCGAGTTCTGTCGCCGCCTCACCGCGCTGCTCGGCGCCGACCGGCAGTTCGTCGCCATCATGTCGCACGGCACCAGCGGCGACCTGCACTGGATGGACTACGGCCAGCCCAAGAACCCGCCCGGCCTCGGCCGCTACGCCGACGCGCTCGCGCGCAAGGCGCACGCCGCCTGGCAGGCCGTCGAGTTCCGCGACGCCGCGCCCCTCCGCATGGCCCAGACCACCCTCAAGCTCGGCCGACGCGTGCCCGACGCCGAGCGGCTGGCCTGGGCCAAGGCCATGGTCGCGAAGATGGGCGACCGCCCGCCGAAGTCCCTGCCCGAGGTCTACGCCCGCGAGGCCCTCTACCTGCGCGAGGAGCCGGAGCGGGAGCTGGTGCTCCAGGCGTTGCGGATCGGCGATCTCGGCATCACGGCGATCCCCTGCGAGGTCTATGGCATCACGGGGCTCAAGCTCAAGGCCCGCAGCCCTCTGACCCCGACGATGAACGTCGAGCTGGCCAACGGCGCCGAGGGCTACATCCCGCCGCCCGCGCTCCACCCGCTCGGCGGCTACAACACCTGGCCCGCCCGCACCGCCGGCCTCGTGCCCGAGGCGGAGCCGCGGATCGCCGACGCTGTCCTCGCGCTCCTTGAGAAGGTGAGCGGCAAGCCCCGGCGCAAGCCCGAGCCGACGCGCGGCCCCTACGCCCAGGCCATCCTGGCCGCCAGGCCGCTCGTCTACTGGCCGATGGGCGAGCTCGAGGGGCCGCGCGCCCTCGACGCCAGCGGCCATGGGCACGACGCGACGTACGAGGACTTCATCGTCTTCTACCTGGCCGGCCCGACGGGCCGCGCGGCGCAGTTCGCCGGCGGCCGCATGAAGGCGTCGCTCGACGGGCTGGGCGCGGCCTACAGCGTCGAGCTGTGGTTGTGGAACGGCCTGCCCGCCGACGCGCGGCCGGTCGCGGGCTATGTCTTCTCGCGCGGCCCCGACGGCGACGAGGCGTGTCCCGGCGACCACCTCGGCATCGGGGGCACGCACCTGGGCCAGGGCAAGCTGCTGTTCTTCAACGGCAACGGCCCCAAGGAAGCCCTGACGGGCGCCACGACCCTCGGCCTGCGGACCTGGCACCACGTCGCGATGGTCCGCGCCGGCAAGCGGGTGACGGTCTACCTCGACGGGAGCGCGGCGCCGGAGATCGCGAGCGAGGCCGCGGTGAGCCTGCCGCGGGGGGCGCGGGAGCTGTTCGTCGGCGGGCGGTGCGACGGCTTCGCGAGCTTCGAGGGCAGGCTGTGCGGGGTCGCGCTCTACCCGCGGGCGCTGACGGCCGACGAGGTCGCGCGGCACTACAAGGCGGCGCAGAGAAAGGGGAAGGCATCGTGACTCGACTCGACGTGGCGCTCGTGGTCGTTGCGGCGGTGCTTGTGTGTGCGGAGCAGGCGATGAGCGGCGCGCGGCCGAAGCGCTTCCGCGCCGGCGCCGCGGCGAGCGGCATCACGCCGCCCATCGGCGCCTCCCTCGACGGCATCATCCTGCGCCAGGGCCCCATCGAGCACGTCCACGACGATCTGTTCGCCCGCGCCATGGTCCTCGACGACGGCCGCACCCGCCTCGCCCTGTGCGCCTGCGACCTGTGCATGATCCCCCGCGAGTTCCTCGACCAGGCCAAGGCCATCGCACACAAGCACACCGGCATCCCCGTCAGCCACATGCTCGTCTCCGCCACCCACACCCACTCCGCGCCACGCATCGGCTGCGGCACCGGCGAGCTCGACAAGGAGTACTACCGCTTCTTCGTCCGCCGCATCGCCGACGCCATCGCCCGCGCCGCCCGCAACCTCGACGACGCCGAGGCCGCCTGGGGCGTCGTCCCCAAGCCCGAGTTCCCCAGGAACCGACGCACCCTCATCGAGCCCGGCAAAGCCCCCGTCAACCCCTTCGACCAGCGCACCGACAAGGTCTGGATGCACGGCAGCCGCAAGGGCATCGGCACCCAGCCCGTCGGCCCGACCGACCCCGACCTCACCGTCCTCTCCGTCCAGAGCCGCGGCGGCGACCCCATCGCCCTGCTCGGCAACTACAGCATCCACTACGTGACGACCATGGGCCGCCAGGTCAGCGCCGACTACTTCGGGTACTTCTGCCGCCGCACCGAGGAGAGCCTGGGCGAGGTCGGGCAGGACCCGCCGTTCGTCGCGGTCATGTCCAACGGCACGTTCGGCGACACGGGCGGCGGCCTCGGCCGCGGCTACAAGGCCGTCCAGCGCGTCGGCTCCGTCCTGTCCGACGAGGCCGTCAAGCTCCACACGGGATTCCGCCACAGCAAGGACATCACGCTGGCCGTCGCCGAGCGCGAGCTCGAGCTGGGCATCCGCCAGCCCGACGCCGAGCGGCTCGCCTGGGCGAAGCGCGTCCTCGCCAACCCCAAGCGCGAGAAGGGACACCACCCCTGGCGGCTGCTCTACGCCCAGCAGACCGTCGAGCTGAGCGAGTGGCCGCCCACGGTCAAGCTCAAGCTCCAGGCCATGCGCATCGGGAGCCTCGGCATCGTCGCGATCCCCTGCGAGCCCTTCGCCGAGACGGGACTCGCCATCAAGAAGCACAGCCCGCTCAAGCCGACGTTCACCATCGGGCTCGCCAACGGCTACAACGGCTATCTGCCGACCCCGCGCGACCACGAGCTCGGCGGCTACACGACCTGGGCCGGCCGCGGCAGCTACCTCGAGACCGGGGCCGAGCCCAAGATCCGCGCCGCCGTCCTCGACCTGCTCGAGCAGGTCGCCGACGTGCCAGCCACGTTCTGACGGGGAGGGCGAGGCTCCCGCCGAGCCGCGCGCCGACTGGAAGGAGACCCTCGATGCCCGCCGCCGAAGGGCCATGTCGCTTCACCAGACGCCGTTTCCTGCACCGTGCCGCGGTCGCTGCGGCGGCCCCCCTCATCCTGCCCGCGAGCGCCCGGGGCGCAAACGACCGCATCACGATGGGCGCCGTCGGCGTCGGCGGGCGAGGCACGGCCGTGATGCGCGGGTTCCTCGGCCACCGCGACGTCCGCATCGTCGCCGTCTGCGACGTCCAGCGGCGCAACCGCGAGCGGGCGAAGAAGCTGGTCGATGGGCAGTATGGAGCGAAGGCGGGCAAGGGGTGCGCGGCGGTCAACGACTTCCGCGAGATCCTCGCCCGCGACGACATTGATGCCGTGCTGCTGGCGCCCCAGGACCACTGGCACGGCGTGATGGCCGTCCGCGCCGCCGAGGCGGGCAAGGACATCTATTGCGAGAAGCCGCTCGGCGTCGCCGTGCGCGACTGCCAGGCCATCGTCAAGGCCGTCCGCCGCTACGGCGTGGTCTTCCAGACGGGCACGCAGCAGCGCTCCGACCGCAAGTTCCGCCAGGCCTGCGAGCTGGCGCGCAACGGCTACCTCGGCAAGGTCCACACCGTCAAGGTCGCGGCGCCCGGGCCGAGCTATCGGCGCCGCTACAAAGGCCCGCTGACGCCGGAGCCGGTGCCCGACGGCCTCGACTGGGATATGTGGCTCGGCCCCGCGCCCTGGAAGCCGTACAACCGCGGGCACATGGACTGGCCGGGCTGGTACCTCATCTGGGACTACTGCGCGGGCTTCATCGTCAACTGGGGTGTCCACCATCTCGACATCGCGCACTGGGGCTGCCAGCGCCTGGGGAGGGAGCCCTTCGAGCTGGCGTGCAAGGCCGACTACCGCAACGACGGCTTCTGCGACAACGTCAACGGCTGGCAGGCCGAGTTCGTCTACCCCGATGGTCTGAAGCTGCTCTACTCGGACACGGGGCATCCCTACGAGCAGGGCTGCCGCTTCGAGGGCGCCGAGGGCTGGGTGCACGTCAACCGCCGCGGCATCAAGGCCGAGCCCGCGTCGCTGCTCGGGGTGAAGCTCCGCCCGAGCGACGTCCACCTCCACGCGAGCGGCCATCACCAGGCCGACCTGGTCGAGTGCATCAAGACCCGTCGCGACCCCGTCGCGCCGGTCGAGGCGGGGCACCGGGCCTCGTACTTCGGGATGATCGCCGACATCGCGGCGCGCGTCCGGCGCACGGTCCGCTG
>CBFDBL010000088.1:0-13519 GCA_965603035.1 uncultured bacterium | reverse complement strand
CCGTCGCCCCGGGTGCTCGAGGCGCTCCATGCGGCTGCGAGCGACGGGCTGCGGCTCTACCCCGACGCCATGGCGACGGTGCTGCGCGAGAAGATCGCCGCGCTGCACGGCGTGGCGCCCGACCAGGTGCTCGTCGGCAACGGCTCCGACGACCTGCTGACCATGATCCTGCGCTGCTTCGTGAGCGAGGGCGAGGCCGTGGCGGCGCCGCGGCCCACCTACCCGCTCTACGAGGTGCTCGTCGCCATCCAGAACGGGACGATGACGTGGGTGGACTTCGCGGCCGACTTCTCGCTGCCGCCGGCGCTGGCCGAGGCGCAGGCCCGCGTGACGTTCGTGGCGAACCCGAATTCGCCGTCGGGCACGTGGGTGTCGCCCGAGGCGGTGGGCGAGCTGGCGGGCCGGCTCGAGGGCATCCTGGTGGTGGACGAGGCGTACGTGGACTTCGCGGCGGACGACTGCACGCGGCTGCTGGCCCGGCAGGCGAACGTGGTGGTCCTGCGGAGCTTCTCGAAGTCGTACTCGCTGGCGGGGCTGCGGATCGGCTACGCTCTGGCGAGTGCGGCGATCGTCCGCGGGCTGGCGAAGGTGAAGGACTCCTACAACGTGAATCGCTTCGCCATCGCGGCGGGGGTGGCCGCGCTCGGCGACATCGAGCACATGCGGGCCAACGCCGCGCGCATCCGCGCCGAGCGCGAGCGCGTGTCGGAGGCCCTGCGGGCCCTCGGCCTGTTCGTCTACCCGAGCCAGGCGAACTTCGTGGCGCTGCGGGCCGCCGCGCCCGGGGCGCGGGCCATCGGCGCCGCGCTCGAGGAGGACGGCATCCTGGTCCGGACCTTCAGCGACCCGCGGCTGGCGGACTGGGTGCGCATCACGATCGGCACCCCGGAGCACAACGACCTGGTGCTCGCAGGGATCCGACGCGTGCTGGAGGGCGATGCATCATGACCGCAGAGGCCCACAGGACGGCCCAGGAGGCGAGGAAGACGAAGGAAACCGCCGTGCGCCTGTCGCTCGACCTCGACGGCGACGGCCGCACGAGCGTCCGCACGGGGGTGGGCTTCCTCGACCACATGCTCGACCTGCTGGGCAAGCACGCGCTCCTCGGGCTCGAGATCGAGGCCAGCGGCGACATCCAGGTGGACGCACACCACACCGTCGAGGACGTGGGCATCTGCCTCGGCCGCGCCCTGGTCGCCGCCCTGGGCGACAAGGCGGGCATCCGGCGATTCGCCTTCGCCTCCGTGCCCATGGACGAGGCGCTCGCCGAGGTGAGCCTCGACATCAGCGCCCGCCCCTTCCTCGTCTTCGACGTGACCTTCCCGACCGAGAAGACGGGCGACTTCGACTCCCAGCTCGCCGAGGAGTTCCTCCGCGCGCTGGCCGTGAACGCCGGGCTCACCCTCCACGTGCGGGTGCCCTACGGGAGGAACACGCACCACATCGTCGAGGCCGTCTTCAAGGCGACGGCCCGCGCCCTGCGCGACGCGGTCGCCATCGACCCGCGCGTCAGCGGCGTGCCCTCCACCAAGGGAACCTTGTAGCAGGAGGACGGGCAGCCTTGGAGAACTCCATTCTCGTGTGCGACGCCGACGCGGGCACCCAGGTGCTGCTGTTCCGCCTCCTGGCCGAGGCGGGCTACGTGGTCAGGTCGGCGTCCGACGGCGCCGAGGCCGTGGCGAAGATCGAGTCGGACCCGCCCTCGCTGGTCATCGCGAACGTGGGCCTGCCGGCGAAGAGCGGGGTCGAGCTGTGCACCTACGTGAAGGCGCGGCGCGAGGCGACCCCCGTGCTCCTGCTGGCGCCCGGGACGGCTCCCGAGCCGATCGAGCCGGCCGACGGCGTGTTCGGCCTGCCCCTCGAGCCCATGAGGGTGCTCGAGGCCGTCCAAGGGCTCCTCGCAGGCGGCAGCGAGTCCGCGCGCCCGAGCAGCCGCGTGCTCGTCATCGACGACGACGTCGGCATCCTCGAGCTGCTGACCAACCTGCTGGGCAGCGAAGGCTACACGGTGACCACGGCCGCCTGCGGCCGCGAGGCGCTCGAGGCCCTCGAGGGCGAGCTGCCCGACATCGTCCTGCTCGACGTCCAGATGCCCGGGATGAGCGGCTTCGAGGCACTCGCCAGCATTCGCGAGCGCCACGCCCTGCTGCCCGTCATCATGGTGACCGGGCACGGCTCGGAGGAGGTTGCCGCCGACGCCCTGCGGCTCGGCGCCGACGACTACATCGCCAAGCCGCTGCGGATACGCAACCTGTGCTTCCGCGTCGAGCGCACCCTCGAGAAGGCACACCTGCGCAGCGAGCAGCAGCGCCTCAACCAGCAGCTCCGCCAGACCACCCTCGAGCTCACCGACCGCCTCGAGGGCCTGGCCGAGGCCAACGCCGCACTCCGCGCGCTGCTCGCACGCGTCCTGGACGACGTCCGCCAGCGGCTCGAGGCCGAGGGCGTGGGGCACGACACCCTCGCCTTCCTCGAGCGCCTGCGCGCCGCCGCGCAGGCCGACGACCCCGCGGCTGCCTGCGAGGCCGTCGCCAAGGGAATGGCGGAGCAGCCCTGAGCGACCGCGCGCGAGCACCCTCCCGCCAGCCCGGCCCGGCGGCACCGCGCCCGCGGCCGAGCTCCTGCCGTCACTGTCGCGGGGGAATGAGGTCGCGGAGGGCCGACCATGGGCCGGCGTCGTCGCCCGGCTCGCAGTCGCAGGCCCCCTGGTTGAGATTCTTGCCGCACTGCGGGCAGAGGCCGGCGCACTCCGGCCGGCACAGCGGCTTGAGGGGCAGCTCGATGAGGAGGCACTGGCGGATCTCGTCGCTCAGGTCGATCGTGCCCTCGCGGTAGAAGTTGACCCCCCGGTCGCCGTGCTCGAAGGCCCACCGTCCCGTGCGCTGGCCGTGGCCGCCCGTCTCGGGCACGAAGAGCGCCTGGAACGAGCCCTCGAGCTCCACCTCCATCCCGTCGAGGCAGCGGCTGCACTCCAGCCGCGCCGTCGTCCGCGCCTCGCCCTGGGCCAGCACGTCCTCCTGCATGCGGGTGAGCTTGACCGAAACGCGGATCGGCTGGTCGAGGCCGGTGTCGTCGCTGGCCAGGCCCAGCTCCTGCGGCGACACGGTGGCCTCCAGGCGCATGGGCTCTGGCCTGAGGGATCGGACGGCGACCTTCACGGCGGTCTCACCTCGGCGCGGGGCGCTCGTCGTGCGGGGAGGGCAGCGGGCTCGGCGCACTGCGCGTGCGGCACCACGGTGGGGATCGTAGCGGGCGCGATCGTGCGTGTCAAGCGCGGGCGCGCTGCCGCGGGTGGGCGTGGTTGACTCGGAGCGCGGGCAGCCCTATAATCCGCGGGAATCGCGAGGAGAGCCCATGGAGATGACGCAGCAGTACCGGAAGCTTCGGGCGGCGGCGGCGGCGCACGGGCAGGGGCACGTGTTCCGCTGGTGGCGGCGGCTGAGCCAGGCGGGGCGCAAGCGGCTGCTGGCGCAGGTGCGCGCCATCGACTTCGCGGAGCTCGACGCGCTGATCGCGAAGCACGTGCGGGGCCGGAGCCAGGGCGTGCGGCTGGGCGCGCTGCGGCCGGCCGAGCCGATCGCGCTGCCGACGACGGCTGCCGGGCGCGCCGAGCGCCGGCGCGCGATCCACGTGGGCGAAGAGGCGATCGGGCAGGGCCACGTGGCTGCCCTCGTCGTCGCGGGTGGCCAGGGCACCCGGCTGGGCCACAACGCGCCGAAGGGCACCTACCCCGCGGCCCCGATCACCGGCAGATCGCTCTTCGGGCTGCACGCCGACAAGCTGCTTGCCGCGCGCCGCCGCTACGGCGCCCCGGTGCCGTGGTACATCATGACGAGCCACGCCAACCACAGGGCGACGCAGCGCTTCCTCGCCGAGCACGACTGGTTCGGCCTGCCTCGCGACGACGTGCGCTGTTTCCAGCAGGGCTGGATGCCGGCGGTGGACCTGGGGGGCAAGCTGCTCCTGGCCGCGGAGGACCGGATCGCGACGAGCCCGAACGGCCACGGCGGGACGCTGCGGGCGCTGCGGGACTCGGGCATGCTCGACGACCTGCGCCGGCGCGGCGTCCGCGTGGTGTCGTACTTCCAGGTGGACAACGTGCTGATCCAGCCCGTGGACCCCGCGTTCGTCGGCTACCACATCGAGCGGGGCTCGGAGTTCTCGAGCAAGGCGCTGCCCAAGCGCGACCCCGAGGAGGGGCTGGGCGTCTTCTGCCGCGACTCGCGCCGCCGGCTGCGGGTCATCGAGTACAGCGACCTGGCGGAGGGCTACAAGTACGCCCGGCGGCGGGACGGGTCGCTGCGCTTCTCGGCGGGGAGCATCGCCATCCACGCGATGGACGTGGACTTCGTGGCTCGGCTGACGCGCGGGCGTCGGGGGCTGCCCTACCACCGCGCGGTGAAGAAGGTGCCGCATCTCGACGCGAGGGGGCGGCAGGTCGTCGCGACGGAGCCGAACGCCGTGAAGTTCGAGATGTTCATCTTCGATGCCATCGCGCGGGCGAAGGCGCCGCTGGTGCTGATGGTCGAGCGTGCCGAGGAGTTCGCGCCCATCAAGCAGGCCGACGCGCACGACTCGCCCGCGACGGCTCGCCAGGCACAGGTCAACCTCTTCGGCTCCTGGCTCGAGCAGGCCGGCGTCCGCGTGGCGCGCGACTTCCGCGGCGACGTCGCGGGCGCCATCGAGATCAGCCCGCTGTACGCGCTCGACGCCGCCGAGCTGCGCCGGCGCCTGCCCAAGGGCACCACCTTCGGCGGCGCGCTCAACCTCCAGCCCTAGCAGCCCCACTGCGGGCGAGCTCCGCACGAGCCCAGCCCTGTAGCGGGTGCGCGCGCGGCCGCCCCCTGCCTGCACGCCGTCGGGGCGATGCGGTCGGTGGCCGTTGAATCGGTGGGGTGTTTGGGGTATAGTGAGCGGGGCCGATGGAACGACAGAGCCGTTGGAAGCTGAAGGGGAAGGTGATGCGCGCGACTCGCTACGTCGTCGTCGCGGGGTGCCTGGGGGCCGTGGTGGCGCTGCTCGTCGGCGCGGCGACCCCCGAGACGCGGCAGCCGGCCGGCAAGCCGGCGACCGGGGCCGAGCCGAAGCCGGCCCAGCGGACCCTCCGGGTCGTCGAGGTGCCGCTCCAGGGCGCGATCCGGGAGCGCGCCGCCGTGGCGATGCCGTTCGGGCCGCAGCCGAAGCTGCTGCGCGACTTCACCGGCTCGCTGCGCAAGGCGGCGAAGGACGACGAGGTCGAGGCGCTGGTGCTGCGGCTTCGGGAGCCGATGCTGGGGCTGGCGAAGCGCCAGGAGCTGATGGCCGCGATCGGCGAGTGCAGGGCCGCGGGCAAGCCGGTCTACGCCTACCTCGATGCGTGCACCAACGGCAGCTACCTGCTCGCCTGCTCGGCCGACCGGATCACGGCCGCGCCCGCCGGGATGGTGATGCTCACGGGCCTCTACGCCGAGGTGAGCTTCCTGAAGGGCCTGCTCGACTGGGCGGGCGTCGAGGGCCACTTCATCGCCAGCGGCAAGCACAAGTCCGCCGCCGACATGTTCACCCGCGAGTCGATGTCGGAGGAGAACCGCAAGGTCCTCAACGAGTACCTCGACGACGTCTACGGCCAGTTCGTCGCCGCGATCGCGCGGGGCCGGAAGCTGACGCCGGAGCAGGCGCGCGCGAAGATCGACGCAGGCCCCTACTCGGCGACCGCGGCCCGTGCCGCGGGGCTGGTGGACGAGGTCGCCTACTACGACGAGTTCCTCGCCGGCATCGGCAAGCAGCTCGGCGGCAAGGTCAAGATCGTCGAGAACTACCACCGCCTGGGCAAGAAGGGCCCGGACATGGCCCAGATGAACCTCTTCACCTTCTTCGCCGCCCTCCAGCCGAAGCCGGCGATCCCGGCCACCCGGCACCCGAAGGTGGTGATCGTCTACGCCTCGGGCATCATCGCGCCGCGCGAGGCCATGCTGTTCGGCGCGGAGACGATCAACGCCAAGGAGATGCACGAGGCCTTCGAGAAGGCCCGCAGCGACAAGACGGTGAAGGCGGCGGTGCTGCGGATCGACAGCCCTGGCGGCTCGGCGCTGATCAGCGACCTGATCTGGCGCGAGGTCGAGCTGATGAAGGCGGCGGGCAAGCCGGTCATCGCGTCCATGAGCGACGTGGCCGGCTCGGGCGGCTACTACATCGCGATGCCGTGCGACGCCATCGTGGCGCAGCCTGGGACGGTGACGGGCTCGATCGGGGTGGTGGGCGGGAAGCTGTCGCTCGGCGGGCTCTACGAGAAGATCGGGATCCACACCGAGTCGTTCTCGCGGGGCCGGAACGCCGGGATCTTCACCGACGGCCGCGGCTTCACCGACAGCGAGCGGGAGCGCTTCAAGGCCATGCTCGACGACATGTACACCACGTTCGTCAGCAAGGCGGCGGCTGGGCGGAAGATGGACCTGGCGCGGATGCGCGAGTTGGCGACGGGCCGCATCTGGACGGCGCGCGCCGCGCTGAAGGAGGGCCTGGTGGACAAGCTCGGCGGCCTCAACGAGGCCTACGAGCTCGCCATCGAGAAGGCCGGCCTCGAGCGCGAGGACGTCCAGCCCGTCATCCTCCCGCGCGAGAAGAGCGTCCTCGAGGCGCTCCTCGGCCCCATGATATCCGCGGCGCCGGGCCTCGACCGCGCGGGGCTGCCCGAGCCGCTGCGGCGCAAGCTGTTCGTCGCCCAACTCGTCAAGCTGCTCGAGCACGAGAACGTGCTCGCCATCATGCCCTACGCGATCGACACGCGCTGACCTCCGCAGGAGGGGCACGGGCACCATGGCCAAGAGCGACACCGAGTTCGCCCGCACGGCCGTCGCGCTGAAGCTCGTCAGCCAGCAGCAGGCGAGCGAGTGCCTCCAGCTCTTCGCCCGCCAGCGCAAGCGGGGCGAGCGGGTCGCGCTGGGCGACGTGTTCGTCCAGCAGGGCTACCTCACGCGCGCGCAGGTCGGCAGCGTGGTGAGGGCATTGCGGCAGCCGCGCATCTCGCACATCGGCAAGTACAGGCTGATCGCCAAGATCGGCCAGGGCGGCATGGGCACCGTCTACAAGGCCCGCCAGGAGAGCCTCGACAAGATCGTCGCCCTCAAGGTCCTCGCCCCCGGCCTCGCGAAGCAGAAGGACTACGTCGAGCGCTTCATCCGCGAGGCCCAGGCCTCGGGACAGCTCCACCACCCGAACATCGCGCTCGGCATCGACGCAGGGGAGGCCGGCGGCTACTACTACTTCGCCATGGAGTTCGTGGACGGCGAGAGCCTCAAGGCCGTGCTGCGGCGCGAGGGGAAGCTGGCGGAGCGTCGCGCCCTCGAGATCGCCGCCGCCATGGCCGCCGCCCTCGGCCACGCCGCCGACCACAACATCGTCCACCGCGACGTCAAGCCCGGCAACATCCTCATCGCCGCCGACGGCACCCCCAAGCTCGTGGACCTCGGGCTCGCCAAGGAGATCCGCACCGACCACTCCATCACACAGGCCGGCATCCCCGTCGGCACCCCCTACTACATCAGCCCCGAGCAGGTCCGCGGCGAGCAGCAGGTGGACGTCCGCGCCGACATCTACGCGCTCGGCGGCACCCTCTACCACATGGTCACAGGCTGCGTGCCCTACGACGGCCCCACCGCCGCCGTCGTCATGACACGCCACCTCAACGACCCCATCCCCGACCCCCGCGAGCACACCCCCAAGCTCTCCGACGCCGTCATCACCATCGTCCGCCACTGCATGGCCAAGGAGCCCGACGAGCGCTACAGCACCCCCGCCGAGCTGCGCGAGGACATCGAGGCCGCCCTGGCCGGCAAGCCGCTGCCCCACGCCCGCCGCCTGCGCGCCGCCGCAGGGCGCGCCGCACAGCGCGCCGCCGAGCGCAGGGCCAGGGAGGCCGCCCAGCGCCGCAAGCTCGCCATCGCCGGCGGCATCGGGGCCGGCGTGCTCGTCCTTGCCATCGCCATCGTCGTCGCCCTCGGCTCCCGGGGCCGGCACCAGGCCCACGGCACCGGCCCCGGCACCCGCGTCGCCACCCCCACGCGGCCCAAGCCGCGCACCAGCCGCCCCAGGCCACGCACCGGCACGCGACCGAAGCCCGAGACGAAGACCCGCGTGGCGCGCAAGGCCGCGGCCGTGCTCAAGGAGCTCATGGCCCTCGCCGCCGAGGACGCAGATCGCGAGGGGATCGAGAAGCGGTTCCAGGACTTCGTGCTCCAGTACGCGGGCTCGAAGCCCGCGGCGAGGGCGAAGGCGCACCTGGGGAAGCTCAAGGCGCAGTGGAAGGCCGAGGACGACTTCCAGGCTGCCATCGCCGAGCACCTGCGCGCGCACCGCTTCACGGCCGCGAAGGCCGCGGTGGCCAAGCCGCCGTTCGAGCACAAGTCCGAGAAGCTCGACGCCATGGTCGGCGCGCTGGCGCGCGACGTGGAGCGCGCCGGCTCGGAGTACATCGACGAGCAGACGAGCCGCGGCGAGAAGCTCATCGAGCAGGGGAGCCTGGCGGAGGCGCGGACGCTCTACCGCGAGCTTGCGAAGCTGGGCCTCGACGACGCGACGACGGCCAGCCAGGCGGCGCTGACGCGCATCGGCCAGCTCGAGGCCGAGCGCCGCGAGCGCCAGGCGCAGCGCACCATCGCGCAGCTCGTCGCCCAGGCAGGGAAGGCCATCGGGGCCGGCCGGCTCGACGACGCCAAGGCACTCCTCGACCCCGCCAAGGCCGACGGCAACGACACGCTCGCCGGCTACCTGACCCAGGGCCAGCGCGACGTCGAGCGCATCGGCGAGCTCCTCGAGGCCGCCGAGGCCGAGCTGCGCAACCGCGCGCGCGACGGCACCAGCACCCGCATCAAGGGCATCGGCCGCACCATCGACCGAGTCGAGAACGGCACCATCTACGTCAAGGTCGGCCGCGAGACCTACCGCGTGTGCGACCTACAGGTCGGCGACATCGAGGGGCTCGGGTGCGCCCCCGCACCCGAGCTCCTGCCGCTGCTCGAGCTCTACCGCGGCAACCTCGACGGCGCGAAGGCCAAGCTCGACGGCATGGCGGGCGACGCCGCCGCACACTGCCGCCAGGTGCTCGAGTGGGTCGGCGCCATCGGACGCGAGGGCGAGGCCGCGAAGCTGCTCGCCGACGCCCGCAAGCTCGCCGACGGCAAGAAGTGGGCCGAGGCCCAGGCCGCCGTCGGCAAACTGCTCAAGGACTATGCCAACACCGCCTTCGTCGAGCAGCACCGCGCCGACGTCCACGAGGTCGCCGGCCGCTGCACCATGGCCCTGGCCGCGCTCCGCCGCGACGACGAGACCATCCGCCCCTTCATCGACGTCTCCGACCGCTGCGGCGACCTCGGCAAGGCCTTCAAGTCGCTCCGCGTCGTCGGCGGCTGGGTCATGGACATCGACAACGACGGCCGCCTCGACGTCGCGCTCGACTGCCGAGGCAAGAAGGACCCGCGGCTGCCCGTCTTCCTCAACCGCACCGAGCCCGGCGCGAAGCGGCTCGTCTTCAAGGACGCGACGCTGCCCTGCGGGCTCGACACGGGCGAGGAGCCCATCTGCTGGGCCGACCTCGACGGCGACGGCGACCTCGACGTCGTGTGCCGCGGCCTGTGGCAGGCCCGGGGCGGCGTCCGCCGCAACGACAAGACGAAGCTGTCGATCTACGAGAACCTCGGGCGCGCCGCTCGCAGCGCCACCCTCTTCAAGCTCCACCCCCAGCTCTCGCTCGAGCCGCTGCTCGCCAAGGCGCCAGGGTACGGCGGCTTCGGCTTCGGCAACATCGCGGTGCTCGACGCGAACGGCGACGGCCGGGCCGACGTGGTCGCGCAGTACGTCAGCGGCAAGATGCGCACCCTCATCCTCTTTCTGTCCGCCCCGGGCAAGCTCGCCTACCGCGACCTGAGCGCGCGCGTCGGCTTCCTGCGCCAGGACGGCAAGGCCTTCTCCCGCCCCGACTACCTCCAGGTCAAGGCCTGGCCCAACTACATCGTCCTCGACGGCGACGGCGACCACTTCGCCGACTTCATCCTCAACACCGACACCGGCATGGTCTTCCGCAACCGCAAGGGCCGCGCTTTCACCTACGACGCCAACAGCAGCCTCGTCTACAAGACCTACGTCCAGCCCAACAACTCCCCACTCGTCGTCCCCGCCTGCGCCGACTACGACAACGACGGCGACATGGACGTCTTCATCCCCCAGCTCGGACGCAACCTGCTCTACCGCAACGACGGCACCGGCCGCTTCGTCGACGCCATGCACACCGCAGGCCCCATGGCCACCGACGAGGCCCGGAGCCTGTGGGCCACCTGGGCCGACGTCAACGACGATGGCCTGCTCGACCTGTTCGTCTGCAACGACCAGGAGCGCAACCGGCTCTACATCCAGAAGGCCAACCACGTGTTCGTCAACAAGGCCGAGGAGTACGGCTGCACGGGCGAGAAGACCGAGAAGACCAACTTCGTGGCCTTCGGCGACGTGGACCGCGACGGCGACCTCGACATGCTGATCCTGCGCGAGAGCGGCCGCAGCCAGCTCCTGCTCAACCCCTACGTCACCGGCAGCAACCGCTTCTCGCTCAGCGTGCTCGTCCGCCCGGCCAAGGGCGCCATCGGCGCCAAGGTGCACCTCTACCGTGCCGACGGCGAGCTGGTGGGCATGCAGCAGGTGTGCCGCGTCGAGGGCTACAACGGCCAGACCTCGCGCGAGGCCTTCTTCGGCGTCCCCTCCGCCGGCGACTACCGCGTCGTCGCCTACCTCAGCAACGGCGCCCGCGTCGGCGGCCGCACCACCGTTGACCCCACCCGCCTCAACCGCCTCGTCCTCGGCAAGTAGCGCCCCGCCCCGATCCCCCGCTCGAGCGACAGTAAAGAAAAAGTAGAGCGACTCCCGAAAAAAACTTCTGCCGCCGCTTCCCGTCGTAAGCTCCCGCCATATCGAGACGTGCGCCGCGCGCCGGCGCCATAACGCCGGCGGCGACGGTCATTTGCCGGGAGACTATGACCTATAGGGGTGGAGAAGAAGGGTTCCCTGCCGGCCTCGAGGAGCCCGGCTTCTCGTACGAGCGACGCTCGGAGGCGACGAAGGACCCAGTGGGCTAGCCACCCTCATGACCGACCCGTCGCCGCACGCGGCTCTTTGACAATCCGGTATCGATTCGGCCAGCCGCCCGCCAGGGGGCCGGGAGGGCTCTGCCGGGAGCCCTCCCGGCCCTGCGGGCAGGGTCCGGGTTCCAGGGTCCGGGTTTCAGGTTCCAGGTTCCGGGTTCCGGGCGCCGAGCAGGAGCGGTCTCCTCGGTCCCGGCCCCCGGAACCGCCTGCCCGGGCGGCGCGCCCTCTCCCGCCGGGAGAGGGCGCTCCCCCGAGCCGCAGGCGATGGGGAGCGGGTGAGGGGCGCGCCGAGGGCGACCGCACAGCGCGACGGGTTCCACGCCCGTTCGCGGGCCCCTCACCCGCCCGCCTGTGCTAGCGCTTCGGCGGGCGCCCTCTCCCGCGGGGAGAGGGCCTCTGCGTTCCGGAACCCGGAACCTGCAACCCGGAACCACCTTCCCGGGCGGCGCGCCCTCTCCCGCGTCTTGAGCGGGAAGCGGACCGGTCCGCCGACGCGCCGCGCAAGGCGTGCGCGCGGCCTGCCGCCCCGGTCCCCTGAGCCCACGACCCAGAAACCAAGGAATGGTACCTGTCCCCTTTTCGAGGGAATGGTACCTGTCCCCTTTTTCCCTGTGGCGTCTCCTCAATGGCGCTGTGGCCTCAGGCCCCTCACCCCGGCCCTCTCGCGAGGGGAGAGGGCGGGCGGGCCGGCGGGACCGTCAGTCTTTGGGCTTGGCGAGCTCGCGGTAGTAGCGGCGGAGCAGCTCGCGGTACTTGAGGGGGAAGCCCTCGCCCTGGATGTTGAGGAGCTGGTCGCGGATGGCGGGCGGCAGGTTGCCCCACTCCTCGGCGTCGGTGTGGAGCTGGCCTGTGCCCTCGCCCTTGCCGCCGCGGCCGATGCCGGGGCGGTTCTGCTGCTGTTGCTTCTTGGCGGCCTGCTTCTTGCGCTCCTGCTCTTTCCGCTGCTCTTGCGGTGAGGGCTTGGGCTGGGGCTTGGGCTTCGGCTGGCGCTGTTTCTTGTCCTGGTTCTGGCCGCCCTTGGGCGGCTGCTGGGACTGCTTGCGTGCCATCTCGATGAGGGTGTCGAGCTTCCCGACGATCGCCTTCTGGCGGTCCTGGGTCGTGTCGCCGGTCTTCTCGACGCGGAGTAGCCGGGCGACGGCGTCCATGTCGCCCGCGACCTCGTAGAGTGGGTTGGGCGGCTTGCCCTGTCGGTCGCGCGAGGCGGGCTTGGTGGGGATGAGCTCGTCCTTGGCCGTCGCGAGCGACGGGAGTGCGAGCAGGAGGATGGTGAGCCAGCGGGTGGTCATGGCGTCGTCCCTGCCTACTGGGGCTGCATGGATTCCTGCGTGTCGCGCTGCTCGAGAGCCTTGCCGAAGTCGCGGCTGAGCTTGCTCACCTCGGCCTGGCGCGTGGCGAGGCGCTCGGCTCGGCGCTGGAGCAGGCGCGGGTTGAGTCGGCGGGTGGTCTTGTGGAGCTCGATGGCGCGGGTCTGCTGGTTGACTCGGAGCTGGAGGTTCTTGAGCTGCTTGAGCTGGTGGTAGGGTGCGACGAGCGGCTGGGGCCGGCCGCTTCCGCCGCCGCCGCCCTGCTGCTGCTGTTGCTGTTTCTTGGCGAGGCGGTCGGCCTCGCCCTTGAGCGCGGCGAGCAGCTCGAGGATGTTGCGCTCGATCTCGCGCTGGGACTCCTGGGGCATCCAGTCGGGCGTCCAGTCGAGCAGTCGCTGGCGGACCCCGCCCATGAGTCGCTCGGTGTCGCGCATGACGTAGAGGAAGACGGGCGCCTGCTCCTTTTCGAGCTCGGCGATGATGCGGCGCGCGGCGTCGAGCAGCTTGCCCTCGGCGTCGGCCAGCTCGCGGAGCTCGAGGGTCTGTGCGTGGTCGAAGGGCTTGCGGCCGCCCTCGGAGGCCTGGTCGAGCGCCTGGGTGGCCTCGCGGACCGCGACCTGGCGGGGCAGGATCTCGGTGAGGGCCTTCTGGAGCTCGAAGAGCTTCTGGACGCGTCGGCGCAGGTCGAGCTGGTCGTGGGCTTTGGCGAGCTGCTCGCGGGCGCGCTCGAGGTCGTCGGTCGCCTTCTGCTGCTCGCTCTGGGCTTTCTGCTGCTGGGGTGCCGAGTCGCTGGGCTTCTGCCCGGCCTGCTGGAGGCTCTTCTGCGCCTGGCTCATCGAGTCGGCGGCCTGCTGGGTGTTGCGGCTCGCCTGCTGGACGGCCTTGGCGGTGGTGGGGAAGGCCTTGGCGGCCTTCTCGGCGCTCTTGTCGATGTTGCCGGCGGCCTGGCGCGTGTCCTTCGCGGTCTCGCCCTGCTCCTTGGCGCGCTCGGGCAAGCGCTTGTCCGCGTCCTTGTTCTGGGCGAGCATCTTCTCGAGCCGCTCGAGCTGGCGCTCGGCGTCCTGGAGCCGCTGGATGGCGTCGTCCTGAGCCTTGGCGGCGTCG
>CBFDBL010000087.1:0-13562 GCA_965603035.1 uncultured bacterium | reverse complement strand
CTTGCTCTGCTCGACGAGGCTCTTGGCCGACTCGACGCGCTGGGCGAGCCGCACGCGCTGCGCCATGGACGCCTCCGACGAGGCGTGGATGAGCTTCGCGCCGCGGGTCAGCACGCGGTACGACCGCAGCTCGAACGGCGCGAGGCGCACGTGGAGCAGGGCGCCGGTCACGGCCTCGGGCGTCGCCTTGCCCGGCAGCGGCCCGGGCTCCGCCGCCAGGGCGTGCTCGCTGACGAAGCCCTTGGGCATGGCCGGCGGCACCCGGCGGCCCGCGACGCTGCGCAGGCTCACCTTCTCGCCGCTCGCGAAGTCGTGCACCATGACCGCCGCCGGCTGGAACGCCAGGTAGGCGTCCGTAGGGAAGCCGACGCGGCTGACGAGGTAGAGGTAGTGGGCGTCGCCGTCGCGGAGCTCGCGGGCGCAGACGGGGTCGGCCATCCCGGCGACGTCGGCGAAGCGCGTGCGCGGGAGCGCGCGGTAGGCCCGCGCGAAGGCGCGCATCGCGTCCTCGTGTCCCGCCGTCACCAGCACCGTGTGCCCGAGGGCCAGGCACTCGACGTCGAGCTCGGCGAGCGCGAGCGCCAGCGGCTCGATGAAGGCGCGGCCCGACGGCGTCGGATACGACGCCCGGAACGCCGGCTCGGGCCACCACAGCTCCTTCAGCGGCTGCACCCGCCCGATCGACGAGACGAAGGGCCGGTAGGCACACACCGCCGCGAGCCGGCCGAGCGGGCGGAAGGGCGCGTTGCTCTCGCTGAGGAGCTGATGGTCGCGCACCGCTGCCGGGTGCGCCCCGAGCGCCCCGCCCCGGTAGAGCGCGCTGCGGTAGTCGGTCGGCGAGAGGACGCGGCGGACCACCAGGTTGGGGCTCTTGGTGTAGAGGCGCAGGTCGATGCCGCCCTCGCGGTGCAGCTCGTCGAGGGTGCGCAGACCCGAGGCGACGGTGCTGAGGTTCACCAGCGGGTTCCAGGCCGCGGAGTCGGGCACGGCGATGTTGAGGTAGAGCTTGAGGTCGGCGCGGTGCCTGGCGAGTCGTGCGGCGGCCTCGGCGTGCAGCGCGTGCACCGTGCGGCAGCGCCAGGCCACCCACTCCTGGCGCCGCTTCTGGCACAGCCAGCGGGCGCGCTGCGAGAAGCGCGCGCGGCTCTTCGCGTCCACCGGCACGCGGGTGCCCGTGTCCTTCTCGAACTGCGCGATCGTCGCGTCGCCGTAGCCGCAGCGCAGCGACGCGAACCACACCAGGTGGCTCTCGCCGGCGTGCAGCGCGACGCCCTCGAGCGCCGGTGAGGAGGCGTAGCGCGCCGCGATCTCGTCGATGCACCCCAGCACGGCCTCGCGCGCGGCAGGGTGCGCCGGCGTGTACAACGGCGGCTCGTGGGCGCCGCCGCGCGACAGCCCGCCGTCCCACAGCACCATCTTCGCCGTCCGCACCCCCGCGCGAAGATCCTCCTCGCTGTGGGAGCCGAAGGCGTCCGTCAGCGCGAACGTGTCGCCGAGGAACAGCTCGGGCAGGAACCGCATCCCGCCGCGCTCGCAGTGGTGCAGGGCGTACTGCACCCAGTCGGTGCAGTGGCGCTCGGCGCCGGCGCCGTTGCGGAAGCCCTCCGACGGCGAGGGGTACATCTTGCCCATGTCCCACGCGAGCGGGTAGCAGAGCAAGTTGAGGCCGCTGAGGCGGACGGCGTCGGTCAGGCGTCGGAAGCTCTCGAAGATGTCGGGTGCGAGGAGGCCGCGTGCGCCGAAGTGGAGGGGGACGGCCGGCTCGCGCCACCAGGTCCCGATGGGGCGTCCGCCGTCGGCTGGCGGCTCGACGCGCGCGGCTGGCAGGCCGTCGGTCACCTGGTAGATGGCGATGGTGGCGCACGCGGCGGGCCGGCCGCTCTCGAGGGTGCGGACGATGACGGCGTGCTGGCGCTCGCGCGGCCAGAAGTAGATGGGCAGCTCGACCATCTTGCCTGTGGCCGAGTCGCTCGTGAAGTAGCCTGTCGCGGCGTCGAGCGAGTTGGGGAAGCTCTTCGAGCTGATGACGATCTCGGCGCTGCGCGGGCCGTCGTCGGGGTAGGCGACGAGGGCGAGGTGGGGCTCGCCGGGCGCCTCGACGGTGAAGCTGACGGCGAAGCGATCGTTGCGCACGGGGCCGGCCTGGCGGCACTTGGCGCCCGCGGCGTCGGCGACCTTCGAGCGGCCCGAGTGACGCAGCCGCGAGGCATCGGTGAGCTCGGCGCAGTCGATCGACTCGATGAGCTTGAGCTTCGGCTTCGGCTCGGCCACGGCCTCGGGCGCGGGCGCCTCGTCCACCACGAGGAAGTAGGCGAGCGGGGTGTTGACCCGCTTTGGGCTGGCGGTCGTGACGCGGTAGAGGCCCTTGTGGGCCAGCGCCTTGTCGCTGAGCGCGAGGCGGATCTCCGCCCTGGCCCCCGCCTCGACCTTGAGCGGCTCCGTGACGGCGATGGCCTCCCGCCCGCCGGGGTTCGCGACGTGCACGGTCACGTTCGCGTCGAAGGCGTTGGTGGAGGTGTTGTAGGCGTCGAGGACGAGGTCGGTGGCCTTGCCCCGGACGAGCAGCGTGCGGCGGAGCTGGAAGACCAGCGGCAGGAGGTGGCGCGCCGCCTCCTGGCGGACCTGCTCCGGGGCGAGTGGGGCGTCGTAGATGCGCAGGTCGTCCACGACGGCCTCCGCGACCATCTTGCCCTGCCAGGAGCCGACGCGCAGCAGCTTGGCGGGCGCGGGCGGCCACGTCGCGCCGACGCCGGCGCGCCGCGCCACGGGGCGCCCGTTGACGTAGAGCGCCAGCTCGTGGCCCCGGCGCCAGCACAGCCCGACGTGGTACCACTCCGCGTTGTTCCAGCGGAACAGGCCCCGGCTCACCGACGCCGGCAGCATGTCGCCGTAGAGGGTCGGGAGGACGGGGCGCGCGAGCACCTTGTCCTCCACGCGGAACAGGTCGGCGCGCTTGAGCCACACGACGAGGGTGTTCTGCGGCTTCTCGCTCTCGGGGGCTGGGGGCTGCTCGTCGGCGACGAGGATCCCGCGCGGCGTCCGCGCGTCGAACGACGAGCGCGCCCAGAAGGTGATGGCCCCTGCCTCCTTCGAGATGTTCTTGTCGGCCTGGTAGGCCAGGTCGATGCCCTGGCCGCACACGAGCGCCTTGCCGAGCAGGCCGTTGGTGAACTGGAGGCCCTTGGCCGTAGCCGGCTTGGCGTCGCCCCGGGCCGTCGCGGCCGTGGCGCTGCCGTCGAAGGGCAGGTGGAGCGTGAGGCGAGGCTGGGCGGGCCTGGGCCCGACGGACGGCGGCTTGCGGACGGGAGCTCTTGGGGCGGCGAGGTTCTGGACGCAGGCGAGCTCGATCTCGGCTGGGGTGAGGGCGCGGTCGTAGAGGTAGAGCTCGTCGAGGAGGCCCTCCGCGCGGTTCAGGCCGCGGCGGTTGGCCCCGACGTAGAGGGTGTGCGACGGGGGGAGCCGCCAGCGCATCTTCCGCTCGCCGCCCAGCTCGCCGTCGAGGTAGAGCGCGATGCCCTCCGTGCTGTCCCACGTGGCCACGATGTGGTGCCAGGTGCCCTTGGCCCAGCCGCGTATGGGCGCCGAGACGCCCTCGGCCCTGCGCCCGCGCCAGGCGAAGTGGACGGCCTTGCGGACCACCGTGATCCAGAAGTGACCCGCGCCCAGGGCCGGCTTCTCGTCGGTCATCAGCGTGCGGGTGACGCGGTCGTGGCTGGGGTCGGCGGGGTCCCACAGCGGCTTGTACCAGACCGCGAAGCTGCCTGCCTGCTTGCTGAACAGGTCGCTGGAGCGGAGGACGACTCCGCAGGGGAAGCGCTCGGAGCCGATCTCGGCGGCCTGGCCCTTCTTGCCCTTGTGGTAGACGACGTGGACCGCCGAGCTCTGGAGTGCGCCGCCGGCGCAGTAGGCCGCGTCGGCGGAGCCGTCGAAGGGGATGTGGAGGACGAGCTTCGGCGGCGCGCCGCCGGCGGAGACGAGGGCCGCGGCGGCCAGCGCGGCGGCCAGGAGTGGCCAGATGCGGGTAGGCATCGAGTGGGCTCCGTGTCGGGGTCTTCCGTGACGGACGCGGACGGGCGGACGGGCCGCTACGGCTCGGGGCGCAGGTGCGGCCTGGCGGCGTCGGCGACGGTGCGGAGGATGTGGTCGAGGATGGCCTTGTCGAGAGCCGCGGCAGCGAGGTTCGAGCAGTGTCGCTTGGCGGGCGGTAGGCCGCCGAGCGCATCGTCGATCCGCTCGTCGGTGACCGCCGCCGCCTCGTCGAGGTCGGCGCCGATCGCCAGCTCCGTCATGACGCTCGCACAGGCGATCGCCGTCGGGCAGCCCCGGCACTTGAACCTCACGTCGGTCAGTCGCTGGCCCTCGTCCACCTTGATCCACACCGCGAGCACGTCGCCGCACGCGGGGTCCCCCACCCGTCCCACCCCATCTGCATCGGCGATCTCGCCGACGTTGCGCGGATGGAGGAAATGCTCCAGCAGCCTTTCGCTATAGCCCTGTGGGTGCGGTGCGGTCATGTCCCAAGTAACTATAGCACAAGGCGCTACCGGCCTCAAGCCTTCGATTGTGAAGACACGGGCTCCAACGGAGCCCAGGCGCACCGGCGGCGCAGGACCAGGACCCGGCCCCGACGCCGTAAGGTGCCAGCAGTTCGACGCATGCGTTCCCCCATCCGTGTGACGACCGCTTGGGCCCGCGGGCGATGCGGGGCGTGGCCACGGCGCTGTCGGTGTCGGCGATGATAGCCCTAAGTGTATATTTAGTAACGGTATAGCGTCGCAGCGTCGCGTCGGGGTCTGGCGGCGGCCGCGGCTGTGGCGGCAGGCGGAGGCGATCTCGCATTGACTCCCCTCGGGCCAGATGCTATACTCCGCCCAACTCTCGGCGGCGCGCTGGGCGCCGCAGGCGGGTCTGGCATTCCAGGAGGGCCTCGGTCGTGTGGCCGACCCGTGTGCTCTTTGACAGTTGGGGGCGTGCGGCATGAGCGGGCGCGGCGGGCTTCGCGCGGTGTGGCTCGTCGCAACGGCGGCGGCGCTGACCGCGGGGGCCATCGCCATCGTGCTGTGGGCGCGTTTCCCGCTGGGCGCGGACGACTGGGCCTGGGCGCGGGCGCCTGCGCCGCCGTGGGGCAGCGTGGTGTATCCCCTGCTGCTCTATGGGCTTATGGTCAGCTTTGCCCTCGTGGCGTGGACCCGTGCGCCCCGCGCGGGCCGAGCCGAGGAGGGCGTGGTCGCGGCACTGCTGGCCGTGGTCGCGTTCCTGGCCCAGATGGTCGTCGCGCAGCAATCGCTCGCGGGCTACCAGGAGTCGGTCGTGGCCGTGGCTCTGCCGGGGCCGAACCGCTACCACCAGGCGGCCCGCGGCATCGAGCGGCTGGGTCCCGTGCTCAGGGACTACCCGCGCTGGATGCGCGACGAGTCGCACCCGCTGATGATCACGCACCCGGCGGGGCCGTTGACGTTCTTCTGGGGCGTGAATCGGGCGTTCGCGGGCGATGAGATGCGCGGCCGGCGGTTCGTGCGCTGGTGCGAGGACACGTTCGCGATGGGGGTGCGTCTGCGGGAGACGCCGTGGGGCCGCCGTGTGTGCGCGGGGATGTCGGAGAGCGCGCTGGCGGGTGCGTGGCTCGCGACGTTCCTGCTGCGGGCGGTCGCAAGTCTAGTGGTGTTGGCGACCTACGCGTTCGCGCGGGAGCTTTACGGGCGGCAGGCGGCGGTGGGCGCGGCGGCGCTGTCGGCCGCGATCCCCAGCCTGCTGCTTTTCAGCCCGGGGCTCGACCAGTGCTACCCGGCGATGGCTGTGACGGCGTGCTGGCTGGGCTATGCGGCGGCGCGGCGTCGGAGTGTGTGGCGCGCGGCGCTGGCGGGGCTCGTCGTGTCGGTGGGCATGTTTTTCACGCTGGCCTTCGGCGTGGTGGCCTTGCTGAGCGGGCTGCTGGGCCTGGTGGGCCTGCGGCGCGGCGGGCGGCCGGCGAGCGGTGAGGAGGCGGCGAAGCTGCTGGCCGCGGCTGCCGTGGGGTGGGTGGTGCCAGTCGCGTGCCTCTACGTGGCGTTCGGCTACAACTCGCTGGGCGCGTGGTGGGGTGCGTGGGGCGAGAACGCCCGCTTCAACGCGGCGCAGGCACGCACCTGGTGGAAGTGGGTGGTGCTGAACCCGCTGGAGTTCCTGGCGTTCCTGGGGGTTCCGGCGGCGTGCCTGTTCGTGAGCGGTGCCGTCGGGGGTCTGTGGGCGGCGGCGCGCAGGCGAGTGGAGGGGGTCGACTGGGCGACGCTGGTCGTGGCGGGGGTGCTTGCGGCGCTGAACGTGTCGGGGGCGAACCGCGGCGAGGTGGCGCGGCTGTGGCTGTTGCTGATGCCGCTGTGTGCGGTGGCCGCGGCCGGTGAGATCGAGCGGTTGTCGCCGTATCGTCGCACGGTCTTTGGGGTGATGTTGTCCGTGCAGTCCGTGCAGGTGGTGCTGTTCAAGGCGGGTCTCGACGTTCTTCTGGGTCCGTACCGTCACCTGGGCGGCTAGAGGGAAGCAATGGCTATCCGGTTCGGCATCTGCAACGAGTTGTTCGAGGGGTGGCCCCTGGCGCGCGTGCTGCCGTACTGCGCGCAGGTGGGCTACGAGGGCGTGGAGGTGGCGCCCTTCACGCTGGCGGAGGACATTCGCGACCTGGCGCCCGCGGCCGTGGTCGGGATGCGCCGCGCCGCCGAGGCGGCCGGGATCGAGATCCTGGGCCTCCACTGGCTGCTCGCGAGCCCGAAGGGCCTGTCGATCAACGGCCCCGACGACGCGGCGCGGGCGAACACCCGCGAGTTCATGTTCGCCCTCATCCGCCTGTGCACGGAGCTGGGCGGCCGCATCCTGGTGTTCGGCTCCCCCGCGCAGCGCAACCTGGCGGCGGGCGACACGCCGGAGGCGCAGTGGGCTCGGAGCATCGAGATGTTCAGCGTGTGCGGCGACGAGGCGGCACGCTGCGGCGTGACCATCGCCCTGGAGCCGCTGACGACTCAGGAGACGGACTTCCTGAACACCAAGGACGAGGCGGTGCGGCTGATCGAGGCGGTCGGCTGCCCTGCCGTGCGGCTGCACCTGGACGTGAAGGCGATGGTGGGTCAGGAGAGCCGGCCGCCTGCGGCGATCATCCGCGAGAGCGGCGCGCGGCTGGCGCATTTCCATGCGAACGACGTGAACCTGCGCGGGCCGGGCTTCGGGGAGGTGGACTTCCGCCCCGTGGCTGCGGCGCTGGGCGAGATCGGCTACGACGGCTACGTGTCGGTCGAGGTGTTCGACTTCTCGCCCGACCCCGAGACGATCGCAACGCAGTCGCTTGCGTATCTGCGTGAGGTATTCGCTGCGTAGGGAAAGGCCCTGGATCTCGGCGGAGGCGACGCTCGATGGCCAAGAAGCGGATGGTGGTGGCGGCGGGTCCGCGGCCGCGGCACGACGTGCAGATGCGCGTGCCCATCGGCCGCAGCAAGAAGGCCAAGCTGATCGACGAGGCCACCAAGCAGCCCGTGCCCTGCCAGGTCGTGCGGGGCGAGCTGTGCTGGATGGTGGACCACATCGCGCCGGACAAGGAGAAGGTCTACATCGTCGAGACCGGGCGCGGGAGCCGCCTGCGGGTGTTCGGCGTCGAGGCCCAGCGCCGGCGCAGCTCCGTCGACTTCAGCGTCACCGGCCGTCCCTTCGTCACGTACCACTTCGGCCGCCAGTGGGCCCGGCCCTTCTTCCACCCCGTCCTCGGCCCCGACCAGGTCGCCATGACGCGGAGCTACCCGGTCGAGAAGGGCGTGGTCGGCGAGACGACCGACCACCCCCACCACAAGAGTCTGTGGGTCGCACACGGCGACGTGAGCGGGGTGGACAACTGGTCGGAGGGCCGCGGGCACGGCCGCATCGCCCACAAGCGAATCAAGGAGCTCGAGGACGGGCCGGCCGTCGCCATCCTGCGGCAGGACCTCGACTGGGTGTCGGCCCGCGGCCGCAAGGTCTGTGGCGAGGAGCGCGAGATCCGAGTCTACCGCACGCCGCCCGACCAGCGGGTCATGGACCTCGCGGTGACCTTCAAGGCCACCGGCGGCAAGGTCACCTTCGGCGACACGAAGGAGGGCGGCATCTGCTCGGTGCGGGTCGCCACGTCGATGGACGGGAGCCGGGGCGGTCGGATCGAGAACTCCTACGGCGGGCTCGGCGAGGCCGAGACGTGGGGGCGGCGCGCCGTGTGGTGCGACTACTCGGGCGTGGTGGGCGGCAAGCTGCTCGGCATCGCCGTCTTCGACACGCCGGGGAACCTGCGCCACCCGACCTACTGGCACGTCCGCGACTACGGGCTCTTGACCGCCAATCCCTTCGGCGTCTCGCACTTCGCGCCCGACGGCGGCGAGTGCGGCGACTACGAGCTGCTCAAGGGCCAGACCCTGCGCTTCGCCTACCGCATCTTCATGCACGCCGGCGACGCCGTCACCGCACGCGTCCGCGACAAGTACCACGACTACGTGAATCCGCCCAGGGTCAGGTTCGAGCGCTGAGCGCCCGAGCCCCGATCTCCACCAGCGCAGGACACGCACGCGGGAGGCCGCCGTCCCGCCAGCACGACCCATCCTCCTCACCGAAGCGAAACCGCAGAGGGAGCGATGCCATGGCCAAGGACATTCAGAAGATCGTGCTCGCCTACTCCGGCGGGCTGGACACCTCGGTGATCCTCAAGTGGCTCCAGGAGACCTACGGCGCCGAGATCATCGCCTTCTGCGCCGACCTGGGCCAGGGCGAGGAGCTCGACCCCGTCGAGGGCAAGGCGCTGGCCACCGGCGCCAGCAAGTGCTACGTCGAGGACCTCCGCGAGGAGTTCGCCCGCGACTTCGTGTTCCCCATACTGCGCGCGAACGCGATCTACGAGGACACGTACCTGCTCGGCACGTCGATCGCGCGGCCACTGATCGCGAAGCGCCAGATCGAGATCGCGCGGGCCGAGGGCGCCGACGCCGTCAGCCACGGCGCCACGGGCAAGGGCAACGACCAGGTGCGCTTCGAGCTCACCTACTACGCCCTCGAGCCCGACATCCGGGTCGTCGCCCCATGGCGGGAGTGGGACCTCGATTCGCGCCAGGCACTCATCGCCTACGCCGAGAAGCACGGCATCCCCGTGCCCGTGAGCCGCGACAAGCCCTATAGCTGCGACCGCAACCTGCTCCACCTGAGCTTCGAGGGCGGCATCCTCGAGGACCCGTGGCTCGAGCCGCCCGCCGACATGTTCGTCCTGACGAAGTCGCCCGAGGACGCGCCCGACGTGCCGACCACCGTCGAGATCGCCTTCGAGCAGGGCAACCCCGTCGCCGTGGACGGCGAGCCGCTCGGCCCCGCCGACCTGCTCGCGCGGCTCAACCAGGTCGGCGGCGACAACGGCATCGGGCGAGTCGACATGGTCGAGAACCGCTTCGTCGGCATCAAGTGCCGCGGCGTCTACGAGACCCCAGGCGGCACCCTCCTGCGGGCCGCACACCGCGCCGTCGAGAGCATCACCCTCGACCGCGAGGTGATGCACCTGCGCGACAGCCTCATGCCACGCTACGCCGAGCTCGTTTACTATGGCTTCTGGTTCGCTCCCGAGCGCCACATGCTCCAGACCGCCGTCGACGGCTCGCAGGCCAACGTCACCGGCACCGCGCGGCTCAAGCTCTACAAGGGCAACTGCACGGTCGTGGGCCGCAAGAGCCCCGTCTCGCTCTACGACCCCGAGATCGCCACGTTCGAGGCCGGCAGCGGCTACGACCAGGCCGACGCCGCAGGCTTCATCCGCCTCAACGCCCTCCGCCTCCGCGTCCGCGCGCGGCTCGGCCAGCAGGCCTGAGAGCGCGCGACCCTCCGCCGTACGAAAAGCCACCCTCCCGCAGGGCTGCGACCCCGCGGGAGGGCGCTTCGTCATGGGCCCTCGCGGGATGCCTGGTGTCCCGCGGAGGCTGGCCATGGGGCCGCGTCTGCCCGGAAGGGGCCGTCAGCCGCGGCCAGCGCGACGGCGACGCCGCATGGCGTCCACGTCGGCGCGGAGGAACTTCAGGCTCTCCTCGTCGCGGAAGCCGCGCAGGCTGCCGCCGGTCAGCAGCTCGCGCAGTTGGCCCTCGTCGATCCCCAACGCCGCCAGCGCCTCGCCGTACGGCAGGAAGGCGCCGTCGGCCTCACGCGTCGCCGCGGACGAGAAGCGAGAGAACCCCATCCGCATACTCCTCGCTCTTCCTGTGGCAATCCGTTGCGTGGGAGACTGGGCAGCAGACTCACGTGTCGCGTCGCCGCACGCGCGCCTCCTCCTTCGGCGCGGGTGCGACACCCCCAGGTGCACCCAGTATGCCGGCTCGCGTGCGGGAATTCAAGCGGATTCGTCCGGCGCACCGCGGGAAGCCGTGCGGCTTGCGCGGCGGGGGCAGATCGGGTATCACACTCGGGACGCGGCGACGCCCGACGGCTTGTTTGGAGACCGTGCCGGATGAAACCGATCGACTGCGTGGTGATGGCGGTGTTCTTCATCGTGCTCTTCGGCGTGTCGGCGTGGGTGAGCCGGCGGCGGAAGACGCAGGCGGAGTTCTTCCTGGCGGGCAAGCGCCTGGGCTGGCTCGCCATCGGCTTCTCGCTGATCGCGATCAACATCGGGGCGCGCTACGTCATCGCCTTCGCCGGCGTCGGCTACCGCTTCGGCGTGATCTTCGGCCAGTACGAGATCGTCTCGACGCTGAACATCCTGGTGCTCGTGTTCGTGCTGCTGCCCGTCTACCGTGCCAGCGGCATCTTCACGATGCCGCAGCTCCTGCGCAAGCGGTACGGGGGCAGCACCCACATGATCTTCAGCATCGTCGCGATCCTGTCGATCTTCCTCACCGTGCCCGCGGGCACGGCGATCCTCTCGAAGACGCTCTCGCAGGTGACCGGGATCGACATGTGGGTGTTCGTGGCCGTCATCCTGCCCACGTGCATCCTGGTGACCGCGTGGGGCGGGCTGACCTCGGTGGCCTACACCGACATGCTCATGGGCGTGATCATCATCGGCGGCGCCGGGCTGGTCACCTACCGGTGCCTCAGCCACGAGAGCGTCGGCGGCCTGGTCGGGATGGTCGAGAAGATCCGCGAGCTCGAGGTCGCCAGGCCGGGGCTCGAGCTGCTGAGCGGCTTTCGCGTCGGGGGGCCGATCCCGTGGTCCGCGGTGTTCGCGGGCATCTTCATCATCGGCCTGTGGTTCTGGTGCATCGATCAGACGAAGGTGCAGATCCTGCTGGGGGCGCGCACGCTGAACGACGGGCGGCGGGGGGCGATCCTGCTGGCGGCGCTCAAGTACCTGTCGGCCTTCCTCGTCTTCGTGCCCGGCCTGTGCGGCCGCATCCTCTACCCGGACCTCCAGGACCCCGATAAGCTCTACGGCACCCTGCTCAACGACCTGATCTCGCCGGGCATGCTGGGCCTGGTGATCGCGGCGCTCAGCGCGGCGGTGATCTCGACGCTCATGGCACTGCTCAACGCCGCCGCATCGATGTTCACCAACGACATCGTCAAGCGGGTGGTGTCCGAGCAGACCTTCGAGCGCCGGGCCGTGCTGAGCTCGAGGCTCTTCATGGTCGCCGCCGTCGTGCCGGCGCTGATCGGCGTGATCGTCTACGCACAGCACAAGTCGGTCATGGAGCTGATCCTCAAGTGCTACGGCCTCGTCGCGGGCCCCACCCTGGCGGCGTACCTGGTCGGCATGTTCTCGCGCCGCGCGAACGCCAGGGGCGCCAACTGTGGCCTGATCGTCGGCCTGGCGTTCTCGTTCGGCGCCGAGTTCCTGCCGCTGCTCAACCGGATCGACGCGATCCGCTACTCGACCCATCCCGTCGGCGCGCTCGCCGCGAGCATCCTCACGACCGTCCAGAGCGTCAACCACCACCACCGCGCACTGTTCGCCTTCTTCCTGTCGGTCGCCGTCGTCCTGGTCGTCAGCCTCTTGGGGCGCGCGCCGGACCCCGAGCGGCTCGAGCGCACCACCTTCGCCTGGTACCGCAAGCGTCGCCGCGAGATCGAGCACATGGCCGCCACGCCCGACGGCCACGACGGCGAGCCGCTCACAGACCCCATCTACCTCGACTACCGCCTCTGGAGCGTCGCCCTCGTCCTCCTGCTCCTGGCCACCTGGTGGATCCTCGGCCTGTCGCGGATCTGGACCGAGTTCATCCCCGCGTGGTTCGGCGGGGCCGGCGGATGAGCGTCAACATCCTGTGGATCACCACCGACCGCCCGCGGGGCAGGGCCCTGGCCGCGCGCCGAGCGGCCCGCTACACTGCACGCGTGTACGGGGCTGCTAGAGCCCTTCCTGGGCAGATCTCAGATCGAGGTCTCCTGGGTCGCGCAACGTCAAAAGAACGCGGGAAAGGCCGTTTCCGCGTGTCGGATATCCCAGACTCCTAAGTCCTTGCTGAGCCGATGGTTGCGAGGGTGATCCCCCGGCGGTCTCCGCCTCGCGCTCGGCTCGGATCGGCGCCGCCTCCCCCCGGCAGATGCCGACCGCCGCGGGGCGTTCCCCGCATCTTCACCACTCGTCGCTCGCGCCTCGCCACCCGCCGCTGCTCACTGGGGCTTTTGACTCGCGGTGCGCGAGTGCCTATACTGGCGGAGGGAGGCCTGGAAGCGGGTGTCGCCAGACGATGGGCCTGAACGCGGAAGACGACGCGATCGTGGCGGAGATCGCCCTGCGGCGCGGCTGGGTGGACCGCGAGGCGCTGCGGCGCGCGCTCGAGATCCAGGCCGAGGCCTCCGCCATCGAGCTCGACGAGCGCCTGCTCGACATCCTGGCGACCAAGGGCTTCATCACCGACCGCCAGGCGCGCGAGCTCGACGAGGCCATCGGGCTCGGGCGCCTGCTCGGGCCCGACCACTGCCACGATATCGAGGGCTACCGCGTCCTGGGCAAGCTCGGCCAGGGCGGCATGGGCGCGGTGTTCAAGGCCGTGCAGCTCTCGATGAAGCGCCTGGTCGCGCTCAAGGTGCTGGCGCCGGAGCTGGCGGCGGACCCGAGCTACGTCGCGCGCTTCGAGCGTGAGGCCCGCGCGCTCGGCCGCGTCGCGCACCCGGGCGTGGTCGGCGGCCTCGACTCGGGCCGCTCGGGCGACTACTGCTACTACGCGATGGAGTACGTCGAGGGGCGCAACCTCTACGAGGTGCTCGGCGACGGCCCCCTGCCGGTCGAGGCGGTCGTCGCCATCGCGGAGCAGATGGCCAGCGCCCTGTGCCACATCGAGGAGCTCGGCCTCGTCCACCGCGACATCAAGCCGAGCAACATCATCCTGACCCGCGACGGCGTCGCCAAGCTCTGCGACCTCGGCCTCGCACGCGCACCCGAGGACCCGTCGGTCACCGACACAGGCATCCCCATCGGCACGCCCCACTACGCCGCGCCCGAGCTCGCCACGGGACGCAGGGACGCCGACGTCCGCTGCGACATCTACGCCCTCGGCGGCACCCTCTCCCACCTGGTCACGGGCGACTACCCTTTCAAGGCCGCCAGCGGCGCCTCCCTGCTCGAAACGCACCGACAGTTCATACAAATCCTGCTGGATATCTCC
>CBFDBL010000086.1:0-13586 GCA_965603035.1 uncultured bacterium | reverse complement strand
CTAGCGCTCACCCCTTGTCGTTGCCTGGCATGTCGTTGTGGCGTCCACGACAGAACCTGGTGAGAAATGGGGGCTAGGAGCCGCGGGCCGCAAGCACAGCGCCGACTTGTGGGCAAGGCTGAGCCCGTGGGCGAGGGAGTCGGGTCGGTCAGCTCTCGGCCTCTTCTTCCATGCCGATGCTGAACATGCGCTCGAGGTCGTGGCGGCTGTAGGCGCGGAAGGCGATGAGGGTGGTGGTCTTCTCGATGCCGCCGAGCCTGAGCATGTGGCCGGTCACCACCTCGGCCATCTGGTCGTTCGTCCTCGCACGGACCATCGCCACCAGGTCCCAGGGGCCGGCGACCGAATAGACCTCGGCGACGCCGTCGATCTCGACGAGCGCCTCCGCCGTCTCGTTCACCGCGTCCCGACGGACGTTCACCAGCACGATTGCCGTCACCATCGCTGTCTCCTCACTGCCCTGCCCGTCGCCGTCAGTTTACTCGACCACGCGGCTCACGTGCAAGGTGCACGGCACCCGCGGCGGCAGGGTCAGCGTGATGCGCGTGCGCGGGCCGGTCACCGCGAAGCGGTCGTCGCTCACCAGCCGCCCGCCGGCCCGCAGCTCGCAGCCGTAGCGCCCCGTGGCGAGCAGATAGAGCTCGGCCTCCAGCTCGCGCGGCCGCTCGCCGAAGTGGAAGAGCCGGGCCTTCAGGTACTTCGTCGTGTTGTCCGTCACGAGCGCCGCGATGTCGCGCGGCGGCGTGCGCCAGCGGACGGCGTTCATTGGGAAGTAGCCCACGCCGCCCGGGTCGCCCGTGGCGGATGAGTAGACGAGGCCTGGATCAGGGCTGGGGAGCTTGTGGCCGCAGTGGCGGAGCCAGCCGCCTGGGAAGCGGATCACGCGGTCGGTCCACCGCACCTCGCTCGTGTAGCCGGGCCAGTTCACCCGCAGCGCCTCGGCGCAGGTCTTGAGCCCCTTGGCCAGGCCCTCCTGGTCGCCGAAGAGCCGGTAGCGGACATAGGCCGACGCGTCGGCGCGGAGCAGATCGTCGAACTGGGTGTCCCCCGTGAGGAAGCGATACTTGGCGAGGGTCGGCATCAGGAAGCCGTCCATGTTGAGCCCGCACCAGGCCTCGCTGCCCGGGCTGGGCAGGTCCTCGATGTACATGAGGGCGATCTTCCGGCGGATGCGGGCCATCGAGAGGATCGGCTCGAGGTACTTCTTGTCGCCGGTCATGTGGTGGGTCTGGAGCAGCGCGTGGGTCATCTGGCTCATGGCGCTCGGCCAATCGTAGAGCTTCGTGCCGTAGTTCTTGGGCTCGTACCAGCGCTCGCCGGTGCCGCCGACCTTGCCGTCGGGCCAGTGGATGGCCGAGGGGATGATGCCTGCGGGCTTGCCGCGCTCGGCGCGGGCCGCGGCGTCCACCCACGTCCGCATCCAGTCGGCGACGACTTCGCCCACCTGCTCGTCGCCGGTCCGCAGCCAGTAGAGGAGCGCCGGCTGGATGGCGCGGACGTGATAGACGCTGTCGCACGCGCGCCGCGGGGTGGTGTCGACCTTCTCGGAGCAGAAGTAGGTGCTCTTGAACATGAGGAAGCCGCGCTGGTTGCGGCCCGTCCAGAGGGTCTTCATCAGGTCGATGAGGTTGAGCGCGTGGGTCTTCCAGGCGGGGTCGTCGGGTGCCAGGTGCATCATTGGGGTGATGGAATCGGCCGACGGCTCGGCCGAGTGCTCGACGTCGCTCATCCGCGTCGAGAAGCTCTTGGGCATGTCGCGGAGGATGCGCGCGGAGAGCTTGCGCTGCGCCGCCTCGATCTTCGGGCTCTGGAAGCCAATCAGCACGGGCGCCCACCATCGCCACATCTCGCAGTCGTCTTCGAGCCCGCCGCCGTACGAGCCGTCGGGCTGCTGGCGGTGGTCCGCCCACCACTCGATGATGTCGGCCAGCCGCTCGAGCGACTCGCGCTGCCAGACCGCCCACGCGGGCGCGCCCTCGACCCCGCGGTACTGCTTGTGCGGCGGGATCGGCGTGCCGAGGTACATCCCGATGACGGGGTTGTCGGGGAACGCCTTCCGGGCGATCTTCAGGAGCTTCGTCGAGCGCTCGACGTACTGCCGCCGGCGCTCGGGGTAGCCCTGGATGCCGCCCGATTCGAGCATGTGCCAGACGAGGGTCCGCGCCCGGTAGAAGCACACGAGCGGATAGAGAGGCGAGTCCTCGGGAATCTGGTGCTCGAAGCCCTTGCTGCGGCCGAAGGTCGTCAGCTTCGTCGAGTGGACGTACTGGTCGATGGTCTTGACCAGCGGCGCGAGCTCGTCGCGGAACGCGTCGGGCAGGTCGTCGCGCTTCAGAAGCTCCTGGAGGATGGCGAGGCGCTGGGCATCGTCCGGCGAGTTGCCCGCCCGCCGTATGGCCGCACCCACGCCGTTGGGCAGATCGGGCTCGCCAGCGTGGAGCGGCACGGCCAGCAGGCTGCCGATCGTGAGCAGCGCCAGCAGAAGTCGCATCGTGCGCCTCCTGTCCGAATCAGGGGCTGACGGGGCCGAAGGCCTCGACGCGGTCGGCTATCTTCCGCAGGCGGGCGAAATCGGCGCCGGGCGGCGTGGTGTCGCTGATGCCGAGGATCAGGTGGTCGCCCCGGCCGCAGGCCTCGAAGAAACCGTCGAGGAAGGCCGCGAACTCCCTGTCGTCGAGCGTCTCGGGCAGCAACGCGACCGACGGGATGCCGCCCATGATGGTGATGCGCCCGGCGAAGACGTCGCGGACCTCGCGGAAGGTGAGCTTCGTCATGGGCGCGGGGCAGACCGAGTCGGCGACGTCGATCTCGCAGGCCAGGTAGTGGTCGAGCAGCCCCTGGTTCTCGCCGTCGGTATGGGTGAGCAGGCACTTGCCCTGCGCGTGGAGGTCGCGGGCCGCCTGCCCGAGCCACGGGACGATGTGCCGCTGGAAGAACGGCGGATACTGGATCATCGAGTCGTAGTTCGCCCCGACGAGCACCACGCCGGCCGGGCCGCCGAGCAGCACGGCCATCAGCCGATCCCACAGCTCCCCGACCTGCTCGGCCAGCCGCTCCATCGCGGCGGGGCGGTCGTGCATCTCGTAGAAGAAGACGTCGATGGGCATCAGCTCGCGCTGCACCCAGTGCATCGGCGAGGCCGCCACCGTGCCCCAGCCGACCGCGATGCCGCGCTCGCCGACGAAGCCGGCGAACTCCTCGTAGCCCTCGACGTTCGGCACCGCCCGCGCGTGCTCGAACAGGTGGCCGAGCGCCGGGTAGTCGGCCGCGCTCTTGAACGCGCGCTCCGCGACGTGGCTGATGGTGACGCCCCCGGCACGCATGGCGTCGTCGTAGACGGTCACCGTCCGCAGCGTGCCGTGAGGCGTCTCGTAGCGGACGATGGTGCGGTCGCCGTCGCGGCGCACGGTGCGGCGCACGTGCTCGAAGACGATGCGGACGGGGACGGGCCACAGGTTCCAGATGCCGAGCGCGCGGTCGGCGTTATCGTCGGGGTGCCGCAGGTCCTGGAAGTCGGGGACGACGCCGTGGTAGTCCCAGCCGAGGTCGTCGATCATCTCGCGGAGGGTCGCGTGGCGGTACGTCGCAGGCAGGGTGCCGGCCCGCTGGTTCGCGGCGTACCAGAGGTCGAGTCGCGGCGCCCAGGGCATCCTGTCGGTCGGCTCGCCTCGGATCGCCGCCAGCATCCGCTCCCTGCCCGTCACGCGGCTCCCCCCCTGGTCGCTTCGAGGATCGCGTAGCCGCCGACGTCGGCGCGCCCGACGGGGCCGAACCGCTGCCGCATCGCCCGCTCGTGCCACTCGACGCCCTTCGTCACGACGACGAGCCGCCCGCCGGGCACCAGCGCCTTCGCGGCGGTGGCGAGGAACATCTCGGAGATCCGGTAGTTCCCGTAGTAGGGCGGGTTCGTGACCACCAGGTCGAAGCCCGGCCCGACCTCCCACTGGCTGTCCGCGGCCAGAACGACCTCGCAGCGCTCGGCCACGCCGTTCGCCGCGACGTTGCGCCGCGCACACTCGACCGCGCGGGCGTAGGAGTCGATCAGCGTCGCACGGGCCTCAGGGCTGCGCAGCGCCGCCACGATGCCGAGCACCCCCGTCCCGCAGCCCAGGTCGAGCACCCGCCGCGCCGCGCCCACCTCCAGCCGCCTCAGCAGCGCGTGGGTGCCCGCGTCGACCCGCCCGTGGCAGAAGACGCCCGGCCGCGACGTCAGCGTCACCGTGCGATCGCCATCGCGGACGGTGAACGTCCTGTGCCCTGGGCTCCTGAGCTTCCCGGGGCGGGCGGGCCGCCGCGCGATGTAGGCCACGCCGCCGCGCCGCGACCGACCCGCCACGATGCTCAGCGGGCCGAACACCGCCCGCACCTCGTCGCGGAGGAACCTGTCCCGCGCGTTGCCCGTGCTCGCGAACAGCAGGCCCCGCGGCGCCAGCCACCCCACCGCGCTCGACAGCCGCTCGCGCAGCAGCGCCCTCACCCCGTCGCGCTCGAACGGCAGCACCACCAGGCCCCACGGCCCCGCCGGCGGGTCGGGCCCCACCGCCAGGCTCGGCGCCAGCGCGGGCTGCCGCCCGACGGCGCGCTCGGCCACCCCCAGACCCCACGCGTCGTCGAAGTGGCAGTGGACCGACAGCTCGGGGTTCAGCGCGCGCAGCGCCATCCCCGCCACGGCACCCACGCTGTTGAGCACCAGCGCCGAGCCACGACGGCCCCGGGGCAACGCGCCCAGCAGCGCCCGCTCGGTGGCTCGAAGTCCCTTCGCCGACCGCACGACCAGCGCCCCGTCGGCGAAGGCCTGCTCGCGCAGGGCGCGCTCCCGACTCCCAAGCCAGATCTCCGTCACCACCGACCCCCGTCGTCCTCCCGAGCCCGACGCACCGTCAGCGACTCCTTCAGGCCCTTCTTGAAGGCACCCTGGAACTCCTCGCTCTGCACCTCCCCGCTCTCGATCGCCGACCGCACCCGGTCGGGATGCGGCGAGCCGATCAGCGCCAGCACAGGCTCCAGGGCGCCCTCCACGTCGTCGAGGTGACGCCGCAGCTTCCGCACGTCCGGGCGCAGGATCCGCGTGTAGCGCTCGCCCAGCCGCTGGCGGAGCAGATCCTCGTCGTAGTCGATCTCCACCCGCCGCCGGCGGCTCACCATCAGCTTCTCGCCGCCGACGACCGGGAACCAGAACCGCCCCTCCAGACCCGCCAGATGCGCCAGCAGCGCGTCGCGAAGCTGCTCGCGCTCCTCGCGCAGCCGGCGCAGCTGCCCCTGCACCTCCAGGTAACGCGACAGGACCCCCTCGATCTCCGGCGTCAGTGGCGGCTCAGCGGCCATCGCGCTGTTCCCTCCAGTGCATGCCCATCTGTGCATCCCCTCGCCGCAACGACAGTATAGCGCAACCGCCGCCGCGCCGACAGACCCGGCCGCCGCGAGGCATCAGCGAGGCGGCCCGCGGTACTACCCTCCGCGCCGCTCCCGGAGAATGATGCCACACTTCCGAAAGTGTGGCATCATTCGGTCGGCCGCCGAGCCGCGGCGGGCGGTGGCGTCCACAGGGCGGAAGCTTGTGCCCCGGGCATTGGGGACGTTGGTTCTGCGAATGCCAGCGATCCGCGAAGGCCGCCGTGCTCCCACTTGCCCCTGGAACAGGGCCTGGCTGGCCTTGCCCGCGGCTTGACGGTCAACGGGCATACGCCGGCCCGCAGGGCGCCTTGACATAGCGATCCGTCCCTGCTATCGTGGGCTCATGCGCGTGGCGGGCGGGCCGAGCCCACTCGTCCCCTTCAGGTCGCTACCCCGAGATATGCTGCACGAAACGGGCACCGACGCATGACGGATGTCAACTACCCGGCCGAGACGCTCACCGAGGGGGCGATGCTGCTGGTCGATGCCGCCGTGGCGGAGAGCCGAGAGGCCGGCGACAAGGAGCTCGGGCTGAACCACTGGCTGCTGGCCGTGCTGGAGAAGCACGGCCCGATGGCCGAGGATCTCGCCGACGGGCTCGACGCCAAGTCGCTCTACCGCTATGTCCGCACCCGCATGCTCGAGCACGACGCGGGCGAGGCGCTGCCGGTCGGGACGGTGGCGAACCGCGCGGTGAAGCTGGCGATCGGCCGCGGCAAGGAGAAGGCGGGCGAGCGCGACGTCGCGGCCGTGGTGCTGGCGACCGCAGGCTACCCCCTGCGCGAGGGCGGCAGCCCGCGCTTCGCGCCGGCGCACGGCACGACGCGCCCAGCCGCCGGCCATCCGCCGAAGGAGACGACGGCCCCGTCGGCCACGGCGCGGGCACGGCGCCCCACCCCCATCCTCGACGAGCTGGGCCGCGACCTCACCCGCGATGCCGCCGACGGCAAGCTCCTGCCCGTCGTCGGGCGCGAGGACGCCATCCAGCTCATGATCGAGACCCTCTGCCGCCGCACGAAGCGCAACCCCGTGCTCGTGGGCCCGGCCGGCGTCGGCAAGACGGCGCTCGTCGAGGGCTTCGCGCTCCGCGTCGCCAGCGGCGAGGTGCCCGACCTGCTCCGCGGCATCCGCGTCGTCGCCGTCCAGCCCTCGTCCATCGTCGCGGGGTCCGGGGTCGTGGGCGAGATGGAGAAGAAGATGCGGGCCATGCTCGCCGAGGCCTGCCAGGACGGCCTCGTCCTGTTCATCGACGAGGTCCACTCCATCATCGGCGCCGGCGGCCGCCAGGGGACGGGCGACATGGCCCAGCTCCTCAAGCCGGCCCTCGCCCGCGGCGATCTCGCCTGCATCGCCGCCACCACCGACCAGGACTACCGCCGCTTCGTCGAGGCCGACTCCGCCCTCGAGCGGCGCTTCCAGCCCATCCGCGTCCAGGAGATGACCCCCGCCCAGGCCCTCGAGGTGCTCGGGATCCTCCGCGAGAGCTTCGCCACCGAGCGCGGCGTCGCGGTGCCCGACGACGTGCTGGAGTGGCTGGTGGCCTTCGGCCAGGAGTTCCTGCGCAACCGCCACTTCCCCGACAAGGCTGTGGACCTGCTCGAGCAGTGCGTGGCCCACGCGGTGGCGGGCGGGCAGACGGAGCTGACGCGTAGCGACGCCGAGGACGTGGCCCAGCGGATGGTGGGCATGCCCCTGTCGCCTGGCGCCCGTCTCGAGGCGCTGCGCCAGGCCCTGGCCGAGCGGCCGCTGCTGCCCCAGCCACACGCCGAGAAGCTGCTCAAGCGCCTCGAGGTCACGATCCGCGGGCTCGACATCCGCTCCGGCGGGCCCAACGGCGTCGTGCTGCTCATGGGCAAGGCGGCCGCCGTGAGCGAGTCGCTGGCCGAGGTGATCGCCCAGGCCCTCTTCGGCGCGGCCGACCGCGTCGCGATGCTCAGCCTCGGCCGGCTGACCCAGCCCTTCGACATCAGCGCGCTCATCGGCGCGCCCCCAGGCTACATCGGCTACAGCGACACCCTCCCGCTCCACAGCCTGATCCAGATGCCCTGGTGCGTGCTGCGCTGCGAGGGGTTCGGCGCCTGCCACCACCAGGTGCGCGAGGTCCTCATCCGGGGCGTCCGCGACGGCGTCATCACCGACGCTCTCGGCAAGCACATCTACCTCAGCGACGCCATCGTCATCCTCACCTGCGACCTCCAGGTCGAGGGGAAGTCCCGCGTCGGCTTCGCCGACGACGACGGCGACGATGCGCCGCAGCGCGCCGCACGCGAGGCCGCCGCCGAGGCGTTCGGCCACGCCTTCGTGGACCGCCTGGACGTCGTGTGCGCCGAGGTGCCCGCCACCGAGGAGTCCGGCCGCCGGTGGGTCGAGAAACAGCTCCTGGCCGGCCTCACCGAGCGCTACCGACGCCACGGCATCGAGCTGCGATGGGACGACAGCCTCGTGGACTGGCTGCTCGAGCAGGAGGCCGACCGGGCCAGCCAGCGCGAGTGGGAGCGGCTCGCCGACGAGCGGCTCAGCCCCCTCATCGTCCCCTACCTGGCTCCCTCTGACCCAAAGGAGACGAAGGCCCTGGTCCTGAGATCCCACGACGGCGAGGTCCAGATCGACGAGTGCGGGCCCCAGCAAGGAGAGCAGTGAGCATGGAGTTCCTGAGCGAGCCGCAGCAGCAGGTCTACGAGAAGATCGCGCCGTGGATGCGCGAGGTGTTCGGCGCCTTCCTCCGCGAGCGCGACGACGCCCCAGGCTTCCACGTCGTCGTCGGCTCCGCCTACGCCAGCATCTACGTGCTGCCCTGGCGGGACGACGACGCCACCGTCATGGCACGCTCCTACGTCGTGACCAACGTGGAGCTCACCCCCGACCTGCTCCACTACCTGCTCCGCGAGAACGAGCAGCTCCGCTTCGGCGCCTTCGGCGTGGACAAGGACAACGACATCTGCTACAGCCACACCATCGTCGGCTCGACCTGCGACAAGGAGGAGCTCCAGGCCTGCGTCATGGCCGTCATCGCCATGGCCGACAAGTACGACGACGAGATCGTCTCGCGCTGGGGCGGACGCCGAGCGGCCGACCGCTCCAAGTAGCGGCCGCGCGGCCCACGCCGCACGGCGCCGACCCGAGCCCCCTGCTCCGGGAGGACAGGCCATGAACAAGCCCGTCGCCGTCGCGCTCGCGGCGCTCGCCGCGCTCGCGCTCCTCGCGGCCACCGCGGCCGCCGAGCTCTGCCCCAAGTGCAAGGGCAAGATGTACATCACCAGCGTCGGCAAGTGCGCGGTCTGCGGCGGCCACACCAGCAGCGGCGCCTTCAAGCTCTGCAAGAAGTGCAGCACCAGGCTCGCCCAGTGCGAGCACTGCCGCGCACCCCTCAAGCCGGCACCGAAGCCCGACGTCGTGCTCGGCCCCGACGCCAACGGCAAGACCGTCGCCGCCAAGGTCGGCCAGACCCTCGCCGTCCGACTGCCAGGCAACATCACCACGGGCTATGGCTGGACCGTCAAGAAGCTCGACGGCAACGCGCTCGAGCAGGTCGGCAAGGTCGACTACAAGGCCACGAAGACCCCGCGGCCCAGGGTCGGCTCGGGCGGCACCTTCATCGCCACCTTCAAGGCGGTCGGCGCAGGCAAGGCCACCCTCATGATGGGCTACGCCAGACCGTGGGAGAAGGACACCCCGCCGATCAAGACGTTCCAGATCACCGTGGACGTCCAGGCGGCCAAGCCGAAGACAGGGAAGACGAAGTGACCCACGCCGGCCCGGCTCGGTGGGGGCCGGGTCCAGAGCGACGGGAAGCCCAGGCAAGACAGGAGGGCGAAGCATCCGAGCCGCAGACGGGGCCAGCACCACGTGGGCAGGCCTGTCCACCGCAGGCGGCTGGCGCAAGCGCGCGCGAGCACGCCGGGCAACAGCCCCGCCCCCGGCCACCCGCGCACCAAGCAGCGGGGCAACACGAGAGCAAAGGAGGCACGTTCCGCGCAGCGAACCGCGCGCTCACCAGCCCCTCTGTCCGAAGTGCACGAAACACACAGGAGTGCGTCCCGTGAACAGAACTGCGTTGTTGACCCTCGTGCTGGCTGCCGCATTCGCGTGCACCAGCGCCGTCATGGCCCAGGACGCCGAGAAGAAGCGCAAGGGCGGCAAAGGCCAGACCATCGCCGGCACCCTCAACGCCGCGCCCGTCGCAGGCGACACCGTCACCTGGAACGTCACCGGCGAGGACGGCGCCGCGAAGGACCTGCCCATGACCGGCGAGGTCGTCGTCATGTACGGCGAGAAGAACGGCCAGAACCGCGCCATGCAGATCCGCATCAAGGGCAAGAAGGTGCCCGAGGCCAAGGGCAAGCGCCTCGTCGCCACGGGCACCATCAAGGCCGTCGCCGTCGCGGGCAAACAGGCCACCGTCACACTCACCACCGCCGACGGGGACAAGGACTTCGTCCTCCCCACCAAGGTCAAGGTGATGTGTCGCGACAAGGGCGGCGTCCTTCAGGCCCTCGGCATCGGCCCTGGTGGCGGCCGCCGCAAGAAGGACGATGCCGCCGCCGAGCCCAAGGGCGAACGCAAGAAGAAGCGCGGCAAGAAGAAGGACCAGGCCGCGGCCATGTGAGCGCCGCCGCCAGCCCAGAGCCTTCGGCAGCCTGGGCGGGGCCTCGAGCCCTGCTCAGGCTGCTCTCATGGCCCCGCCGCACTCTTCGAGCGACGTTCGCTCCTGCGTCCGACGATCCGGGACGGCGGCACGCCAGTCACCCGCTTGAAGGAGCGTGAGAAGGCGTAGGGGTCCGCCCAGCCCAGGGTGTAGGCCACTTCCTGCACCGTCTGCCCTCCACTTTGCAGAAGCTCCGCGGCGAGGGACATGCGGTGGCGCTGAATCCAGGCCTGCGGAGACTCCCCCTCGAACTCCTTGAAGAGCCGGTGGAGGTATACCCGGCTGATCCCCACTCCCCGGGCCACGCCGTGCACCGTGAGCGGCTGCTCCAGCCGGTCGAGCACGTAACGACGAATCCGGAGGAACTGCTGTTCGCGGCGGGAACGGGGGCCGGACTGCTCGTGGGAGGCGTGCGCCGCCAGCAGGAGCAGCGCCTCGCCGAGGCATCCGCAGATCCGGCCCGCCTCTGGCCCGGCGCGTTCCGCCTCCTCCAGCATACGCAGGAAGAGGGACTCCATGGCCCCGGCCCGCATCACTGGGAAGGAGGTGGGCAGATCCGGGAAGGAGGACCTGGCCATGTCTGTGGCCACGCCCCTCAGAGCGACCCAGAGCACGATCTCCACCCCCCTCGGATCGTGGACGGCATGGCTGCGTGGTCCGCCCGCCCCGCACAGCACTACCTCGCCGGGCCCCACCCGGTGCACGCCGTCCGCGCCATCGGCCTGCTCGAGCTGCCCCGACAGCACCAGCCCGCAGAACAGCGTGTCCACGCGGGGCGAGCGAAACCGGAACGTGGGACCCCATCGCTCCCGAGCCACCCGCCAGACCGCAAAGCGGGCGCAGGAGGCCTCGACCGGTACCAGGGCCTCCCGCTTCTCCGGGATGTCGTAGCAGCGCTCAGACTTCATGGGTTTACATTATGACATGACTTGGTAACAAAGCGCCATTCCTGATTCTTGACACGATAGGATATCTTAGGCACATGGAACATTCAACCGTTGTTTACACAATCACAGGCGCCTGTGCCAACGTGACTGAACTTCGGCGGCGCCCAGCACCAGCGAAGGAGCCATGGAGATGAGCACCAGGGTTTTCGTGAGACGCTTGTCCCTCTTGACAATCCTGGCCGCGCTGGCCGCCGCCTCCTGGGCCGTTGCACAGGAAACGGTCGAGCCGCCGCCGAACGCTCCCGCCAGGGTCGAGTGGAATGCCGGGCAAGGAAGACTGAGCCTCCGCTACCACGGCAGCGTCGTGCTCGATGCCCTGGTTGCGGCACGGGACAAGGACGGCAATGAGACGCGCGGCGGCATCACGATGCAGCCGACCGCGATCAGGGAAGAGAAGGTCGAGCAACGTCTGGCCTTCAGCCTGGCCCAGCCAGCGGACGGCGTCGAGCTGGTCCTGCGCGCCACCGTCACAGGCAGCGAGGAGGCCTTCCCGGCCGAAACCCTGTCTGAGACCCAGAAGCGTTTCCCCTGCGTCCGCAACAGCGTGGGGCTGAGTCGCAACCTGCGCAACAATGCCGTCTACGACCGCCGCTGGGACTGGGTCTTGCTGGGTCCGGCCGACGGCGGGACGCAGATCAAGCCGACGCGGCAGGAGAAGCAGCAGCGCGTCTTCTCCTGGGAGAGCCACGGCGCGAGTATCGAGATCGTCTTTCGCCCTCGCTTCTACCAGAAGCACAAAGCGCTCGAGCATTTCACGCCCTGGACCTACAAGGTGTGGAAAGGCTCGGTTACGGGGTATTGCACCTGGTGGTCATACCGAGGGGGATTCACGCAGCAAACGCTCGACGCAATGCTGGCGGTGTTTGTCGAGAAGCGCCTTCCCGACTTCGGATACCATTACATGCAGTTCGACAACTGCTACCAGAAGGGCAACGGCAGTGCGCCGTGGAATTGGCTGAACTGGAACGAACACAAGTATCCGGGCGGCTGGAAGTACGCCATCAAGGTCATCCGCGAAGCCGGGATGAAGCCCGGCATCTGGGTGCACCGCGTCCACCGCCCCAACGATCCCGGGGTGAAGGAAATCATAGAGAAACACCCCGACTGGTTTGTCCCGGGATCCGACGGCAAACCACATCACCATCGCGGATTCTGCTCGTTGAACACACTCAACAAGGAGGCCGTGGACAATATGATCCGTGCCCTCTACAGCGGGTTGAAAACGCAGGGCTGGGACTACGTGAAGATCGACGGGACCGGGGACCTGCTTCGTGCATACCAGAACAAGAATTGCGCCGAGTTTTTCAAGAACCACCCCACCACGCCGGAGCAGTCGCTGCGCACGTGGGACATAGTTGCTCGCGAGGAACTGGGGCCGGGTGTCTACGTGCTCGCCTGCCACAGCGTGGGGAACGCCCGGCATGTGATCGGGTTGGTGGACGGCGGCCGGCTGAGCAACGACGGGTTCCAACCGCGTACTCTGGCACAGTACAACTTCCTGGAAGGCGTGGCCTGGCGCAACGACCCCGACCATTGTGATGTCCTCGGGGAATGGCTCATGGATACCGATGCCATGATGCCCGTCTTCGCCATGAAGGCGCCTGTGCCTGCCCGGACCATCATCCGGCCCGCCATTTGCTCCATGGCCGGGGGCGTGCTCATGGTCAGCGACAAAGTGGAGGTGTACCAGGACGACCGGAACATCGAGGGCATGAAGCGCAGCGCGCCCGTGCTCTTCACCGTTCCCGGGCAGCTCTACGGCTGCGGTCGTCATACAGCTCCATGGTGGCTACAGGAGATCGACCGGCCCTTCGACCACTGGTCCGTGCTGGCGCGGATCCAGTGGGGGGAGAAAGAGAAGGAAAAGCACGTGTATCATTTCAAAGGCGTGCCGCAGCAAGAGGTCAAGTTCGCCGACCTGGGCCTGCACGACGACCGCGAGTACCTGGTCTTCGAGTTCTGGTCGCAGAAGTTCATCGGGAAGTTCAAGGGCTCGTTCACGGCGCCGGCGATGGACGAGAACACGGGCCTGCACGCGTTCGCCATCCGCGAGGCGCGGCCGCATCCGTGGGTCCTCTCGACCACGCGCCACATCTCGCAGGGCGGCGTCAGCCTGCTCGACGAGCGTTGGGACAGCAAGGCCAACGTCCTTTCCGGCAAGAGCGCCGTGGTCGTGGGCGATCCCTACGCGATGACCGTCCACCTTCCGAACGGCTTCCGGCTCGATAGCGCCGAGGTCGGCGGCGAGAAGGTGCAGACCGAGAGGCTGCGCGAGACGGCCGCCGTCCGGATACCCCCATCTGCAACCAAGGCCGTGGACTGGAGAATCCGGTTCGCCAAGCAGGCCAAACCCTAACGTCAGGAGAAGTGCTTTGAGTGCACATGTGGATCGCCGGAGCTTTCTGAGGACGACCACGGCTGCCGCGGCGACCGCGCTTGCGCTCCCACGTGTCGTCCGCAGCGCCGAGAAGCGCAAGCTCCGCGTTGCCATCGTGGGAGTCGGAGGCCGAGGGGGGCACGGTCTTGGCATGGCCAAGAACGAACAGATCGTTGCACTGTGCGACGTGGATGATGAACGTGCAGCCGAGACATACGCTCAC
>CBFDBL010000085.1:0-13698 GCA_965603035.1 uncultured bacterium | reverse complement strand
AAGGCCAGGAAGGACGACAAGCCCGTCTTCCTGTCCATCGGCTACTCGACCTGCCACTGGTGCCACGTGATGGAGCGGGAGAGCTTCGAGGACCCCGAGGTCGCGAAGCTGCTGAACGCGGCGTTCGTGTGCATCAAGGTCGATCGCGAGGAGCGGCCCGACATCGACGGCGTCTACATGACCGTCTGCCAGATGCTCACGGGCAGCGGCGGATGGCCCCTGACCATCGTCATGACGCCCGACCGCAAGCCCTTCTTCGCGGCGACCTACATCCCCAAGACCAGCCGCTTCGGCCGCATGGGCATGGTCGAGCTCATCCCGCGGATCCAGGAGGCCTGGAAGACGAAGCGAGGGGACGTGGCGAAGTCGGCCGATGCCATCGTCGGCCATCTGCGGAATGGGAACAACCGCTCGGCCGGCGAGGCGCTCGACCAGACGGTGCTGGACCGTGCGGCGGAGCAGCTTGCCGCCCGCTTCGACGCCCGGCATGGCGGCTTCGGCGCCGCCCCCCAGTTCCCCACCCCCCACAACCTGCTGTTCCTGCTTCGCTACTGGAAGCGGTCGGGCGACGAGCGATACCTTGCGATGGTCGAGACGACGCTGCGCGCGATGCGGCGTGGCGGCATCTACGACCACGTGGGCTTCGGCTTCCACCGCTACGCGACCGACGCCGAGTGGCTGGTGCCGCACTTCGAGAAGATGCTCTACGACCAAGCCCTGCTCGCCATGGCCTGCACCGAGGCGTTCCAGGCCACCGGCAAGGCCGACTACGAGCGGACCGCGCGCGAGGTCCTCTCCTACGTGCTCCGCGACATGACCGCGCCCCACGGCGGCTTCTACTCCGCCGAGGACGCCGACAGCGAGGGCGTCGAGGGCAAGTTCTATCTCTGGAGCGTCGCCGAGCTGCGCCGGGTTCTCGGCGAGGAGGACGGGGAGCTGGCCATCGCGGTCTTCAACGCGACCCCGGAGGGCAACTTCGTCGACGAGGCCCACCGCCGCCGCACGGGCACCAACATCCTCCACCTCGCCAGGCCGCTGCCCGAGCTCGCCGCCGAGCGGAAGCTGACCGAGGCCGCGCTTCGCTCGCGCCTCGAGGCCATCCGCCGTAAGCTCTTCGATGTCAGGGCGAAGCGGGTCCGCCCACACAAGGACGACAAGGTGCTCACCGACTGGAACGGGCTGATGCTCGCGGCGCTGGCGAAGGCCGCGCGGGCCTTCGACGAGCCGCGGTATGCCGAGGCCGCGAGGCGGGCCGCCGATTTCGTCCTGACGCGCCTGCGGCGGCCCGATGGGCGGCTGCTCCACCGCTTTCGCGCGGGGGAGGCAGGCATTGCCGCGTACGCCGACGACTACGCCTTCCTGGCCTGGGGCCTGCTCGAGCTCTACGAGGCGACGTTCGACGTGCGGCATCTCCGTGCCGCGCGTGCGCTCACCGACGATCTGCTCGAGCATTTCTGGGATGATGAGGGCGGCGGGCTCTTTTTCACGGCCGACGACGCCGAGGGCCTGCTGGTCCGCCAGAAGGACAGCTACGACGGCGCCGTGCCGTCGGGCAACTCGGTGGCGATGCTGGTGCTGCTGCGGCTCGGACGGATCACGGGCCGCGCCGAGTACGAGCAGCGGGCCGAGGCCATCGGCCTGGCCTTCGCCGGCACGGTGGGACAGGCCCCGCTCGCGCACACGCAACTGCTTGTCGCGCTGGAGTTTGCGATGGGACCCAGCTACGAGATCGTCATCGCCGGCCAGCCCGACGCCGACGATACGAGGGCGATGCTCAAGGCCCTGCGCACCCACTACGCGCCCAACAAGGTCGTCCTCCTCCGCCCCAGCGGCCCCGGCGAGCCCGCCATCGTCCGCCTCGCGCCGTTCCTCAAGGCCCACAGGCCGCTCGGCGGCAAGGCCACGGCCTACGTCTGCGAGGGCTACGCCTGCAAGCAGCCGACGACGTCCGAAGATGAACTCCTCAAGACGTTGAAAGCAAAGTAGTTACGGCGCAGGCCTCGAAAATGATTAAGGAAAGTTAATTTTCCTCTGGACAACGCCGCCGGGGCCTGCTATAATCCCGTGCGTCCAAAGGACACAGCTTTCCAGCCACCGACCCGTTGTAGTTTGCTGGCCGCTCTGCGAAGCGGCCAGCTTCATTTTGACCCCCCTTTGCGCTATGCTGTCTCCCAACCTCCCCAGGAGACAGCCCATGCCCTTCCCCCGTCTCACCTGTCTGTGTTCCCTCGTGCTCCTCGTGGCCGCGGCGGCGGACGCTGACGCCGGCGACTACCGCGTGCCGCTGATGGCGGGACCGCCGGCCGTTGACGGCGAGATCGAGCCGGCCGAGTGGCGTCTGGCCGCGGGCTTCGACGGCCTCGCGTTCAAGGGCCAACTCGACCGGCGGCGCGCCAGGGCCTTCGTCGGCGCGACGAGGACCCATCTCTATCTCGCCATCGCCTCGCAGCTCCCTGACGACGGGCCGCTGAAGGCCCAGGTCGCCAAGGACACGGTGAAGGTCGTCTTCGACGACTCCGTCGAGGTCTGGATCGACCCGACGCCGGGCTCCGAGCACGGTCAGGCGTTCCAGATGCTCTCCAATCCCGTCGGGAAGGTCGGCTACAAGCACCACGCCCGCGGCCGCGATAGGGAGCGGCCGACCTGGCGCGGCGATTGGCAGATCGCCAACGGCTTCCACGATGGCTGGTGGCACGTCGAAGTCGCCGTGCCCATCGCCGAGCTTACCGCGAACCGCGCGGCCGACCAGGGCGCCTGGGGCATCAACCTGTGCCGCAACTGGAAGGAGCCGTGGGGCTTCTCCAGCGTCGGCGGCGGCGCCTATGCGCCGGCCGACCGCTTCACCTTCGCCGCCGACGCCCTCGCCATCCGCCACGAGAGCCGCGCCGACGCCTTCGTCGGCCGCCTCCACCACGCGCTCGTCCTCCACAACCCCACCAAGCAGCCCATCCCCATCAAAGCCCGCCTCGAGATCACCCGCGACGCCATGCCCGAGCTGCTCCAGGGCGAGGCCCTCACCATCGCCCCCGGCAAGACCCGCGAGCTGGCCATCAAGACCAAGGACGAGGCGACCCGCAAGTACCAGCTCTCCGCCCGGGTCACCTCCCGCGACGGCAAGCTCATCCACTACGACCGCGCCGTCGGCTGGACCGCCGGCAAGCCCTGGCGCTGGGTCACCACCAAGAAGGCCGTCCTCCCGATCGACGTCCAGTTCGCCTACTATCCCTACGCCAACAAGATGCGGGTGCTCGCCGACGTGCGGAACCTGCCCGAGAAGGCCAAGCTCACCCGCCTCGTCTGCACCGTGCGCAAGAAAGGGAGCAGGCGGGCGGTCAAGACGGTCGTCTTCGACCAGCTTGCCGAGGGGCGCCAGGAACAGGCCTTCGGCCTGCCCAAGCTCGACGGCGACTGCGAGGTCGCCATGAAGGCCGAGGGCACGGGCGTGCCCGAGGGCGAGCTCGTCAAGACGTTCGACCGCACCGTCTACGGCTGGGAGCGCAAGGGCCTCGGCACGAGCACCAAAGTCTATCCGCCCTTCACGCCCATGAAGGTCGATGGGAGGAAGGTCTCAACGGTACTGCGTGAGCACACGATGAACGACTTCGGCCTATGGGACCAGGCGGTGGCGAGGGGCAAGCCGCTTCTGGCCGCGCCGATGCGCCTCGTGGCCGAGGTCGGTGGGAAGCCCGTCGAGCTTAAGGCCACAGCCTTTGCCTTCTCGGACAAGGAGCCGCATAGGGCTGTCGCTCACTCGATCTTTGAGGGCGGTCCGCTTCGGGGGCGGACGCTGTGCCGGTGGGACTACGACGGCATGATGCGCGTGGACCTCCTGCTTGCCGCACTGCTGGAGACGGTGGACAGCTTCCGTCTGGAGATCCCGCTCGAGGACGAGATGGCGCCGATGATCCACGCCGTGGGCGACGGCATCCGAAACACGGTCTACACCCGCGTGCCCAAGGGCGAGGGTGTGGTGTGGGACGCGAGCCAGTGCCAGGTGAATGACTTCCCGCCGAACTGGTGCTCGTACATCTACGTCGGCAGCCCGGTGCGGGGCCTGTGCTGGTTCGCCGAGAACGACAAGGGCTGGTCGTGGGATCGCGAGAAGCCCAATCTCGACCTCGTGCGCAAGGGCGGCCAGCTCATCCTCCGCGTCCACCTCATCAACAAGCCCACGGTCATCGACCAGCCGCGCACCTTCACCTTCGGCCTCCTCGCCGCGCCCGTGAAGCCGCGGATCGCGAACTGGCGATACATCTGGAAGCGCGAGAACTACACGCTGCTGGGCACCGATATCAACTGGCTGGCGCGCGGCAACTGCGGCTCGGTCTATCCCGCGGCCAAGGACTTGTATCTTTGGGAGATGCTCAAGCGCGGCAACCGCGAGAAGCTGCCCCGCGAGGAGGTCCAGAAAGTCGTCGAGCACGGCCGCAAGTACTTCGAGCCCTACGGCCCCGAGTACGTCGAGCGGTTCGAGCGACACGTGCCCCACAACCTGCTGTCGCGGCACGGCAAGAAAATGGTCTTCTACTACAACCGCGCGAGCTGCCAGCTCTTCCCCGAGTTCCAGACCTTCCAGGACGAGTGGTGCCTGACCGACTACCGCACGGTCGGCCCGGGCAACGGCATCGGCGAGATCAAGCTCGTGCCCTCCCCCAGCTACATCGACCACGCGCTCTGGTGGTACGGCAAGAGTTTTGAGATTGGTGGTAACCAGGGCGTGTACTGGGACAACATGTATCTCCGCGCCTCCTACAACACGGCGATGACCGCGGCCTACCCGCAGGCCGACGGCTCGATCGTGCCCTCGAACGGCATCTGGGGCCTCCGCGAGCTGGTCAAGCGCACCTTCGTCCATATGAACGAGCTGGGCATGCGGCCCGTCACCATGGCCCACATGACCTCCACCGGCATCCTGCCGATCCTCTCCTTCTGCACCGTGCAGTACGACTGGGAGTGGAAGTACTCGCAGGGCGACGTGCAGTATCGCTTCCCCCGCGAGTACCTCCAGCTCGTCAGCTCGGGCGAGCTGGCGGGGGCGTGGCCCGTGCTGCTCGGCGACCATGGGAAGCTGTCGCGCGACGAGTGGACCCAGCGCACCTTCGCCGGGGTCTGTCTCGTCCACGAGCTCGACGGCTGGGGCGGAGGCAAGGCCTGGGGCACCCTCTTCAAGCACGTCCATCGCCTGGTCGAGACGCCCGGCCTCGAGGTCTACCGCTACTGGGACGACCGCCCGCAGCCGGTGACGGTGGAGACGCTAGAAAAGGGGACAGGTACCTTTTCCGAGAAGCGACAGGCCCCGGGCGAAGAAGGACGGGTCGGCGAAGGCCGAGCCGGAAAAGGGGACAGGTACCTTTTCTCGCCGCTGCCGGCCATCGTCTACTCGTTGCCGGGCAAGGAGGCGATCGTCGGGGTCACGAGCTACGCCGAGCAGGACCTCGATGCGACGATCCGCATCGACCCCAAGCCGCTCGGCCTCGGGAAGGGCTATCGCGTCCTCGATGCCGAGACCGAGGAGCCTGTCGCCTGTGAGGGCGACACGCTGAAGCTGACGATCAAGAAGCATGACGTGCGGGAGTTGCGTCTGGTGGCGAAGTAGGGGCCACAACGTTGGGCCTGCTCCGCAGGATACCAAAGCGGCGTCCCCCGCCTTCAGCGGGGCTGACGCACGCACTCCAAAGGCCCTGCCATCGGCGCCAGACTCCCGTTACGGAGTCCTCTATGGAGTGCGGTGACCAGTCACCGCTTTGGTATCCCGCGGAGCGGGCGAGCAGTCACCCGCTTCCGCCGCGGTGGCTCGGCCATCCGTCCAGGGGACGACGCTTGAGCGCGGAATCCTCAACTCCTCGTCCCCGTGCTCCTGCGCGGGGACGGGATCTGGGGTGCTCCGCGCCCTCTTCCCGCCGCGGCTGGCGGAGCGACCCGGAGGGTCGGAGATCGCGACCCCGCGCAGGAGCACGGGGACGAGCGCGCAGCGTCTGAGCGCGGGAGCAGGGAGTTGCGTGACGTGGATACCCTGTCGCGAGCACTGATGGCGTTGGCAGCGCTCGTCGCCGCGCTCGCCGGCTGCATGCCCGCCGCCTCCCGCCAGCCGCCCGTGCTCACCGCGCCTGCCTACGAGCCGACCGTCGCGGCCGTGGGTCTCCCACCGGCGTTCGAGGACAGGCTGCTCTACTACAACAGCTACGATGGGAACGGCGCAGGCGGGGAGGTCGTCGGGGAAGGCGTCGAGGTGCGCAGCCGCCCCATCGCGGTCTTCGGCGGCGGCTTCCGCGGCACGGGTGCGCAGGCGGACAAGCAGCGCGTGCTCCAGCTCCACTCCGAGCACTTCTCGCCCCACCGCCCGCTGACCGTGAGCTTCTGGTGGGCGCTGGCCGAGGACCACAAGGTGGACGGCGGCTTCGGCCTGGTGCACCTGGGCGGCGGACGGGGGTTCGTGAGCCACTTCTCGCGGGGCAAGGGCACGTGGTGCGCGCTCGAGCGGCCGGCCGGCATCCTCCAGGTCTACTACATCCCGGGCATCAGGAACGTCAACGGGATCTACGACCGCGACCTGATGGCGCACATCGATCTGCGCGGCGGGGTCTGGCACCACACGGCGCTCGTCTTCCGCGGCGCATCGCTCGTCGAGGTCTACACCGACGGGGAAAAGGCGTGGGAGACGCGCCTCGTCGGTCGCTCCTTCGAGGCGGCGGACGGGCTCCACGACCTGGTCATCGGCACCCGCGGCGGCGCGCCGATCGTCATCGACGAGGTCGTCGTCCTGCGCCGCGCCCTGCTGCCCGGCGACCTCGCCCGCTACGTCGCCGCCCTCCGCCAGATGCGCGCCATCCGCTACCCATAGCGTTCCGGGCCGACACCGGCACCACTACCTCTCCCTGCCCTCCCGGACGACGTCCACGATCTCCTCAGCCGACAGGTCGAGATCGACACCTGCCACATCAAGAGGGGAGGAGGGTCTGCTGACGGGCTTGATGACGAACAGCGAGCCGTCCTTGCGCTTGATCAGAGCTTGTCCCTCGGCCTTGGCCCTGTCCAGGACGGACGAGAAGCTCTGCCTCGCCTCGGAGAAGGTGAAGACCCTCACGCCTGCTGCTCCTCACACTTCCTCTGGGATCTGGTAGGGCGGGCGGCCGGCGCGCTTGACGAGGGCGTTGGCCTCGGGGTGGTCGATGATCTGCTCGCGGGCGGCGTCGTAGCGCAGGCGGGCGCCGCCGACGCGGTAGGAGATGTTCCCGAGGTGGCAGAGGCAGGTGCTCAGGTGCACCGCCTCGACGTCGGCGTTGGCCCGCTTGCGCGAGCGGACGCAGTCGAAGAGGTTGGCGATGTGGGCGTCGCTCGGCCGCCGGCCGTAGTGCTGTGCGGCGACGTTGCCCTTGGCGTCGAAGACCTGCCATCCGCCGCCGTGGCGGCCCATCTGCATCATGGCCTTGGTGCCGTAGAGCTCGATGCGGGTGGAGCAGAGGGGCCACTTGGGGAACTCGTCGCGGGCGCGGATGCGGCCGGGGATCTTGTGGATGTAGGGCGTCCAGAGGGTGAGCTCGAGCGTCATGGTCAGGCCGTCGTACTCCCAGTGGACGTTCTGGGTGTCGGGGGTGTCCTGGGCGTCGTCGAAGGCGAACTTGCCTGCGGTGGTGACGACGGACTTGGGCATGCCGACGCCTGCGAGCCAGCGGGCGAGGTCGATCTGGTGGATGCCGTCGTTGATGATGTCGCCGCCCGAGAAGTCCCAGAACCAGTGCCAGCGGTAGTGGAAGTGGTTGGGGTTGAAGGGCCGCTTGGGTGCGGGGCCGAGCCATCGGTCGTAGTCCACGCCCTCGGGCGGGGTGCCGTCGGGCTGCTTGGGGACGGCGCCGCGGGTCTTCATGTTGAAGACACGGACGAGGTGGAGCTTGCCGAGCGCGCCGTCGCGGATGAGCTTGAGGGCGGCCATGTTATAGGGTGCGCTGCGGTTCTGGGTGCCGACCTGGACGACGCGCTTGTACTTGCGGGCGGCCTTGACCGTCTGGCGGCCCTCCCAGATGTTGTGCGACAGCGGCTTCTCGACGTAAGCATCCTTGCCCGCCTGGCAGGCGTGGATGACGGGCAGGCAGTGCCAGTGGTCGGGGGTCGCGTTGAACAGGATGTCCACGTCCTTGTCGTCGAGGACCTTGCGGTAGTCGGCGACGACCTTGGGCTTCTTGCCCCTGGCCTTCTCGACGGGGCCGACGCCGTAGCTGTGGCGCCGCGGGTCGAGGTCGCACACGTAGGCGACCTCGCCGTCCTCGCGCGCGAGCACGTGGCCGATGAGCTGGCGGCCCCGGCCCCCGAGGCCGAGGAACCCGCACACGATCTTCTCGTTCGCGCCCAGCGCCCGCGTGCCGATGAGCGCACCCGCCGCCACCCCCGCCGCCGCGCCGCGCAGGAACCTGCGACGCCCCATCGCTCCGTGTCCCATGGAACATCCTCCTTGGACTGGGGACTGTCTGGCGCCAAACAGGTTACCGCCTCGCCGCCGCCATGGCAAGCGCCTTGCGCGCCGGCGTCACGGGGCGAGCAGCGAGCAGGGCCAGACGGGGATGTTGCGCAGAAGCCAGAAGGCAAGGACGAGGCCGAGGAGCAGCCAGGCCCACCCCGCCGAGGCCAGCGGCATGGGCAGCGGCCGGCCCCACCAGGCGCGGCGGACCCGCGAGAGCAGGGCCCAGGCGAGGCCCGGCAGCGACAGGACGGCGAGGGCGTTGTGCCCGAGCGCGTCGGCCAGGCGGCCGCCGAGCAGCGCGTGGAGGGCGCGCAGCGTGCCGCAGCCCGGGCAGTGGCAGCCGGTGAGCGCGTGGAAGGGACAGGGCGGGTAGAAGCCGCCGCGGCCGGGCGGGACGGCGTAGAGCACGACGCACGCCGCGGCCACGAGTGCCGCCACGACCGCGACGCCCAGGCGGCCGGGCCGCGCCCCGGCCGCAGGACGAAGCCATCGAGCCAGCGCTCGTTGCCGCGTACCCATCAGCCCACCTGGGCAAGCACGGCGGCGACGAGCCACACCACGACGGCGGCGAGCCCGAACCCGAAGGACACCCAGCACCACGTCCTGGCCTTCGCCGAGCAGCGCTGCGCGGCCGCCAGGTCGCCCGCCTGCGCCTTCGACTGGGTCTGCGCCGCGTAGACGATCGCCACGATGCCGAAAGGCATGCAGCAGAACAGCGTGCACAGGATGGCGTAGACCAGGTAGTTGGGCACCGCGACGGGGACGGGGGCCTGCTGGTGGAGCGGCGCGCCGCAGGCGAGGCAGAAGCGGTCGCTGTCGTCGTTCTGGGCGCCGCACTGCATGCAGTACATGGGTCGGCCTCCGAGGCTGGGTCAGGAGTTGCTGGCGATGGCGATCGCGATGGCGCCGGCGAGGTGGCCGACGAGCACGAGGGTGCCGAGCACGATGCCGGCGATGGCGTGGCCCCTGCCCTTGGTCTCGGGGTGCGCCTTGGCGGCCTTGAGGCCGGCGACGCCGAAGACGACGGCGAGGACGGCCAGGATGACGCCGACGCACGGGATGAGCGAGAAGACGCCGAGGTAGTAGGCCGCGAGCGCCGAGGCGTTGCGGTAGGGGATGAGGGTCTCGACGGTGGAGTCGAGCGCGGTGGGCGCAGGGGCCGCGGCCTCGGGGTGCAGCGGCTCGCCGCAGTAGACGCACTTGTAGCGGTTCTCGTCGTCGGTCTCGCCGCAGCTCGGGCAGGCGAGGGTCGCGCCGCTGGGGGCTGGCTGGTCGCCGGGCGAGGCGGTCCACTGGCCGTCCTCGAAGGCGAGCAGCGCCTGGCAGCGCGGGCACACGCCCCGGGCCATCCCCTCGGGGTGGGAGAAGGCAGCGCCGCAGTTCGGGCAGGTGGCTTCGGGCATCGACCCCTCCTTGCCGCAGTGCGGCCGGCTATGAGCTGCGCGGGCGCCGGCGAGCGCGCGCCGGTCCGCCGCCATTATTCCGGCGGGAGGGGCGGGTGTCAAGGCGTGCGAGGCCGCGGGGCGCGTCGCGGTACCCGCCTTGACTCCCCGCCGCCGCGCGACTACCATGCGTCCGTTTCCGCCGGGTCGGGAACCCCCGTACCACTCAGCAGGAGCCAGGACCATGGCACGCGCTCGCGGCGACCGCCCGAACGTCGTCGTCTTCTTCACCGACCAGCAGCGCTGGGACAGCGCGGGCGTGCACGGGAACCCCCTGGGGCTGACGCCCAACTTCGACCGCATGGCCACGGGCGGCACGCACCTGTTCAACGCCTTCACCTGCCAGCCGGTCTGCGGTCCGGCCCGCTCGTGCCTCCAGACGGGCCGCCACGCGACCAACACCGGGGTGTGGCGCAACGGCCTGGCGCTGCGGCCCGACGAGCGGACCCTCGCCCACTGGTTCGCCGACGCCGGCTACGACACCGGCTACATCGGCAAGTGGCACCTCGCGAGCGCCAACACGGTCCCCGTCGCCGAGCAAGGCGGCTACGACTACTGGCTGGGCGCCAACGTCACCGAGATGTGCTCGGAGCCCTATCGCTGCGAGCTGTTCGACAAGGAGGGCCACCGCGTCCGTCTGCCCGGCTACCGCGTGGACGCGCAGACCGACGCCGCCATCCGCTACATCGACGCCCACCAGGGCGCGCCCTTCTTCCTCTTCACCTCCTACCTCGAGCCCCACTTCCAGAACCACGTGGACGACTACCCGCCGCCCGACGGCTACCGCGAGCGCTACGCCGGCCGCTGGGTCCCGCCCGACCTCGCGGCGCTCGGCGGCTCGACCCACCAGCACCTCGGCGGCTACTGGGGCATCTGCAAGCGGCTCGACGAGGCGCTCGGCCGCGTGCTCGACGCCCTCAAGAGCCTCGGCATCCTCGACAACACCATCGTGCTGTTCACCTCCGACCACGCCTGCCACTTCAAGACCCGCAACGGCGAGTACAAGCGGTCGTGCCACGACAGCTCGCTCCGCGTGCCCACGGCGTTCTGCGGCCCGGGCTTCGACGGCGGCGGCCAGGTGCGCCAGCTCGGCAGCCTGGTGGACCTGCCGCCCACCCTGCTCGACGCCTGCGGCATCCCCGTGCCCGACACCATGGAGGGCCGCTCCGTCCTCCCACTCCTGCGACGCGAGGCCGACGGGTGGCCCCAGGAGGTCTTCATCCAGATCTCCGAGGCCCAGGTCGGCCGCGCCATCCGCACCGAGCGCTGGACATACAGCGTCCGGGCGCCCGAGGACCACGAGGGCGGCGGCGCCGCCAGCGACCGCTACGTCGAGGAGTTCCTCTACGACAACCGGCACGACCCCCACCAGCTCTACAACCGCATCGGCATCGAGAGCCACGCCGAGGTGACTGCCGAGCTGCGCGAGCGGCTGCTCCGCCGGATGGCCGAGGCCGGCGAGGCCGAGCCCTGCATCGAGCTCGCGCCGCCCGTGCCCAGCGGCCAGCGCCGCGTCACCCTCTTCCCCGATGGCTAGCCGCCAGCTCGGGCCATGGCGGGGGCGGCCAGGCCCCTGGCGCCGCCGAAGTTACAGGGATTTTGCCTTGCAAATCGCCAGGCCGTCGGTATAATGCGTAGCGGGTCCGTCGCCCCGACGGGCCCTATCCGTGTGCCCCCCACACAGGAGGCCCCGCGCAATGAAGAAGGCGCTGCTCGTCGTCGCGATGCTCCTGGTCGTCTCGTCCGCCGCCTGGGCCCAGGAGGCCGCGCCGGATGAGGGCCCACAGTACACCATCTTCACCAAGCTCTTCCGCGGCGTGGGCAACATCATCAAGGCCCCCATCGAGATCCCCGTCAGCGTCTTCAACGTCGCCGCCGACACCGACGTGTTCGTCGGCGTGGGCGCCGGCGGCGTGGCCGGGGTCGCGTCCGGCATCGAGCGCCTCGGCGCGGGGTGCCTCGACATCGTCACCTTCCTGTTCCCGCCCTACGACCGGTCGTTGATCACCTACGAGCTCGGCAAGTCGCCCGCCGCGCAGGCCGCTGCGGCAGCCTTCCCCGGCGCCGACGAGTTCTGACCCCTCTCGGAGTACCCCCGCAGTGAGCGCATCGCGGAAGCGCAAGCGAGACAAAGCGCGTAAGTCCAAGGCCAACAAGGGCGTCAAGCCCGTCCTCCACAAGAAGCGCGGCCAGTTCTGATACCCAGGCCCCCGCTCGCCAGCCGCGCGCGGGGGCCACACTCCGGCCATCCACCTGCTCGTGCTGACAAAGGGGGGGAGGCGGCGCGCGCTAGACGCCCTTGCGGTCGCCCTTCAGGCGGTCGGCGAGGAACCGCTTGAGCTCCTTGCGCACCGCGCGCGGCGGCCGGACGAACTCGATCCCCATCAGGTACGACGACTCGTGGCCCGGCAGCAGCGACGACATCGTGTCCTTCGCCCACACCACATGCGCAGGGCAGTAGAGGGTCTGGAGCGAGCCGGGCAAGCGGAACTCCAGGGAGATGGGCGTGCAGTGCTGGAGCTCCTGGCGCAGCAGCAGGCGCGCGCCGCTGAGGCTCAAGTCCCGCGACACGGCCTCGTAGAACCGCGGCTGCCCAGCCACCTCCACGTGGACGGTCATGCGGATCTGCACGCGAACGCTCTTGCGGCGGTCAGGCCCACCCCAGAACATGGCCGGCTCCTCCGTAGCGGGCAATCCTGCGGAGACGTATGGCCTGAGTGTATCACGGCTTGCAGAGAAGTCAACGCGTTTTTCGCCTGTCCCCGCGCGACCCGCCAGACGGGGCGCGTACAAATCTCCTGCAAACCGGGCCATTTGCGCCTGCATCCGCCCACGAGCGCCAGCCCACAGACACACTGACGCAGCCGTAAGTGCTGGCAGCGCGGTGGCCTGCGGCATGAGTCGTCGAGCCGCTACCCGGCGGCACGCGATTTGCAGCGACCTCCCGTGGCCCATCGGTGATGCAGACAGGGAGCGGACGGCCATGGTGGTGCGGGACTTCCTAGCCCGGGTCCAGGACCATCCTGCCCTTGAGTTGGTCTACAGCGACCCGACCATGTGCATCGTCCGCTGCCTCGACGAGGGCGTTGGTCGCAAGGTGCGTCTCGGCCTGTGGGCCGTTCGGCGCATGCAGTGGGAGCAGATCGCCACAGCCTTCGGCCTGCCCGGGCCTCCGGGCCGTTAGGGCCGCCCCCGCCGCGCCACCCGCCTCGGCATCGTAAGTCACCATTCCTCAAGCTCTAACGACTGCACGAGAGGCCTGCGGCCGGGGAAGTCGCCCCCAGGATCCCCGGCGGCCCTCCCCGCGACGCTGTGGTGGCCCTCCGTCGGGCCATGGCGCGGCGGCCAAGCCGAGCGCCGGTCGCTTTCACCATCAAAAAGTTCGGGGTCCGAAGTTTTTTCGTGAATGCTGACTGCCGCCGTCCGTCTATGCTGACGGAAGGGGAGAGCGAGGAACGAAACACGGCGGCCGCCCCCGCGAATCCCCACGGAACCCGAAAATGGAGGATCGAGCGATGAAGAAGCTGATGGTTGTCCTCGTGCTCGGAGCGATGCTTGTGGGACCGATGGCGAGCCAGGCACAGGCCGGGGACCGCGAGTGGGCCGTGGCAGGCAAGGTGCTCGCGGGACTCTTCGTCCTCGACGCCATCACCCAGCCCTACCACACGACCACCGTGGTCTATCAGGAGCCGGTCTACTACCCGCCCGTCGTCACCTATCCCCAGCCTGTCGTCGTGCACCGGCCGATCGTCGTCTACCGCCCGCCGGTCGTGGTTCGCCGCCCGGTGGTCTACCGTCGGC
>CBFDBL010000084.1:0-13833 GCA_965603035.1 uncultured bacterium | reverse complement strand
TAGCGGCCCGTGAGCAGCGACGCGCGCGACGGCAGGCACATGGGGCCGGCCGAGTAGCCGTCGGTGAAGCGCACGCCCGCCGCGGCGATGCGATCGATCTGCGGCGTCCGCCACTTCCGCGTCTGCGGGTAGCAGCCGACCTGGCCGTAGCCGAGGTCGTCGGCGAACAGCAGGACCACGTTGGGCTTCCTCGGCGCCGCGAGGGCGCGGGGCAGGGCGAGTGCGGCGGTGGCCGCGCCGGCGGCGGCCAGGAACTCGCGGCGGCTCGGGCGGGGCATCGGCTCTCTCCTCACGTGCGGCGCTCGACGCGGGCTCCCGTTGGCGGGATTCCTTGTGCGATCGGTCACAAACTCTCCGCCCGCGCCGGGCCGCCGTCCGCTCGCGCGCCGGGCGGCCGGGCCCAGAGCGATTCTACGGCCTCATGGGTGGCCGCGCGGCGGTCCGGGACCCGCTCCCCAAGTATAGTCAACCGCCTTACTTACGCCCGCGGCGAGGGGCGCCGGCATCGCGATAGGTGTCCTGGGTCGCGCCTCGTGCTGAAAGGGGCGTAGACGGGCTGTACGGGCCTCGCCATAAAGTATTGTGAAGTATATACTTACGCGGATGGCCCCATTTAGGGCTTGTGAAACATTTCACAATCTCGACGGCCACGAGCCGCCGCCCGGCCCATCGCCGGGGGCTAGCCGCCCTGGACGACGCGGTCCACGACGACCTGGCGCAGCTCGTCGGACAGGCTGGCGAAGTAGGCGCTGAAGCCTGTGACGCGCACGAGCAGGTCGGGGTAGGCCTCGGGGTCCTCCTGTGCCTTGAGGATGGTGTGCCTGTCCACGACGTTGAGGTTGACGAGGGTGCCGCCGAGGTCGAAGTGCGTGCGGAGCAGGGCTTCGACCTTGTCGAGCGTCTCGGGGGAGCAGGCGAGGCCGGGGTCGAGGTCGAGCTGGAGCGGCGCGGAGTTGCCGTAGCCGGGCTGGACGGCGGCGACGGCGGCAGCGAGCTGGGTCGGTGTGCCGGGCTTGCCGGCGTTGAAGGCTGGGTCGGGGTTGGGGCCGTGGGAGACGGGCTCGCCGGCGCGGCGTCCGTTGGGGGTGGCGCCGAGCCGCTTGCCGAAGGCGACGACCTTGGCCCACGAGAAGAGGCCGGGCACCATCTTGAAGCCGTCGGGCGTCGGCCTCGCGGTGACGAGCTCGGTGAAGGCCCGCGAGATGCGCAGGGCGTAGTCGTCGGCGAGCGACCCGCCGCTGCCGAAGCGCGCGATGTTCCGCATCATCAGCCGCGCACGCTCGCCGTCGGGGCCCGCCCAGTCGCTCTCCAGCCAGCCCGTCAGCGCCGGCCACGTGAGCCGCCCCTCGCGCTCGACCCGCTGCTCGAGCGCGGCGAAGGAGTCGGCCGCCGTCGCCAGCGACGCGCCGTCCACCGTGATGTTGTAGTACTCGACCCCGCCGTCGGTCACGTCCAGGCCCTTCTCGACGGGGCCGTGGCAGAAGAGATCGAGCACCAGCTCGGGGAAGACCTCGTGCATGTGCTCGAGGTGGACGTCGATGCCCTGGGCGACCGTGTCCACCGCGCAGCGCAGGTGGGCCTCGAAGCGCCGCCACAGCTCCGCCACGCTCGGCTCGGCGGCCGCGGCCGTCATCTCCCCGAGCGCCACGTCGAGGACCTGGGCGAAGTCGATCTTGATCAGGTCGCTCATGCAGTACTCGCGGCCCGGGATGGCGAGCCAGTGGCAGCCGGCGTAGATGCGGGTCCGCGCCAGGGCGGCCGGGTAGCCGTTGCGCATGAAGCCCTCGGTCACCGAGCGGTCGCCGAGGAACTTCGGGAAGCCCATCCTGTCGGCGAAGAGGATCTCGAGGCCCCGTCGGAACAGGGCGCGGCTGAGGCCGTCGCCGACGCGGATCGCGATGTTGGCGGGCGCGCGGACGCGGTGGACGGCTTCGAGGATGAGGAACGAGACCTTGCTCGCCTGGTCGCGGCCTGTGGCATCGGGGCCGCCGAGCTGCGCGTAGGCGGTCTCGCTGAGCAGCAGGCAGGCGATGTGGAAGACGGCCTCGTCGTCGTCGAGGGTGCCGGCGGCGACGTCGCGCTCGTAGTAGGGCCGCAGCAGCTCGTCGAGCTGGCCCCACTCGCCGCTGCCGTTGTACATCTTGGCCACGGCCTGGAAGAAGGTCAGCCACTGGCAGGCCTCGCGGAAGGTGCACGGGGCCTCGCTGACCAGGCGGTCGCAGACCCCGGCGAGGGTCGCGAGGTTGTCGCGCAGCTCGGGCCGCTGCTCGGCCTCGGCCATTCGGCGGGCCTCGTCGGCGTGCCGGCGGACCCAGCCCTGGACGCCGAGCACGACGTCCTCGAGCCCGTCGTAGAACGCGGCCCTGTCGGGGTGGACGCCGCGGTAGTGCCGCACCTTGGCCAGCAGGCCGCCCCAGCCGAGGTCGAGCCCGAGCCGCAGGTCGGGGCAGAAGTGCTGGACGCCGCCGATGCCCGTGTCGAGGTGGTAGCGCTCCTGCGCCTCGCGGAGGTGGGAGACCTCGACGTCGGGGTTCCAGCCCGGCTTGCGGTAGGACATGAAGTTGACCATGTAGACGCCGGCCATGGCGTTGGCGGGGTGGATGTAGGTCGGGTGTGCGTCGAGGAGTCGTCGGAAGTTGGCTCCGCAGGCCCTCGGGCCGAAGAAGCCGCCGCTGGGGTGGTTGGGCTCGACGGCGAAGCCCTTGAGCACGAGGTCCTTGACCAGGACGCCCGAGCCGCTCATGGCCTCGACCAGCTCGGCGGACTCCTCGGGGAGGGGGACCAGGCCCTGCTCGTCGGCGTCGCGGGGCCCCTTCATCTCGCGCTTGCGGCGGGCCTGGTCGAGCTTGACGGCGTGGAGGATGTCGAGGCGTTGCTGGAGGCTCAGCTCGGCGGTGGCCATCGTCTCGGTCCTCAGGCGTCGGCCGGGTCGTGGAGGCAGTCGGTGACGGGGAACTCGGGCTCGAAGCCGATGAGTGCTCTGGCCTTGTCGATGGCGACGAGGGCGGCGCTGCCCTCGAGCGGCTGGCTGCGGCGCGCGACGTCGGGGAAGAAGAGCCGCGCGAGGGTCTCGGCGTCGTAGTCGAGGGTGTTGCGGCAGTCGTTGATGAAGAGCGCGTGGCTGCCGTCGTAGTCGGCGGTCAGGCCCCGCTCGATGGCCTGGGCGGAGTCGCGCTCGTCCACGCAGGCCCAGAAGTTGAAGCGCTCGTACTGGTAGAGGTGGAAGAGCGGGTCGCCGTGGTGCTTCGGCCTCCGGCGCCTCGCGCGGTCGGGGTGGAACTCGAAGGGCCTGGCGGCGCGGTGCTCGAGCGCCCAGCGGCGCGCGGCGGCGACCCGCGCCCGCTGCTCGGCCTCGGGCAGCGCCGCCAGCTCGTCCACGGCGGCGCGCTTCCACAGCAGGCCCTGGCGGAACCGCTCGTCGTCGGGCACGTGCCGGCCCCTGACCCACGGCAGGCGCAGGGCCACGCTCGCGATCCCCTCGCGCCGCCAGTAGTAGTCGCCGATCGACTCGACGACGCCCTTCGAGAAGGAATAGACGTCGGTCGTGTGGGTCGGGTGCTGCTCGTCGATGGGCAGGTAGTCCACGTGCATCTCGGTGCAGCTCCAGAAGGCGCCGAAGGCGTTGATCGAGCTGGCCTGCACCACGCGGCGGACCCCCTCGGCGGCCGCGGCCTCGAAGACGTGGAACGTGCCGAGCGCGTTGGCCTGGAAGACGACCTGCCCCGGCGCGCCGCCCGGGTGTGGGATCGCCGCCAGGTGCACCACCGCCTCGCAGCCGCGCACCTGCTCGCGCAGCGACGCGTAGTCGAGCACGTCGCACGACGCATACGACGCCCCAGGGACCTCGGCCGCCTCGCGGCGGCCGATCACACGCACCTCCCAGCCGCGCGACACCAGCCGCGCCACCGCCGCGCGGCCCACGGACCCCGTCCCGCCCGTCACCAGCACCTTCATCGACAACGTCTCCCGCAGTCTCCCTCTGGCGCGGGCCACGCCCGCAACCCAAGAGGCAGAAACGCAGGTTGGGCACACTTGAAAGCAAAGCCAGAGCGGCTGGGTTTGCTTTCTTCTTCTCTTCGAGACTCAACTACCTGTTCGATCTCACAGGGGGAGCAGACCCATGGGATCCACCGCAAAGGCGCTTGACCCCGAAGGATGTGCCCAACCTGTGTTTCTGCCTCATCGAACACGCGCGCAAGCTGCGCGCACGGTGCGGTGGAAGACTCCACAATGGTCCCCACCCGGCCGGCGCCGCACAAGCGCGCCGCGCGGGCCGAGCCGGCGGCGGCGCTCACCGCGGGCTCTCGTCGCGGATCGGGACGTGGACGAGGACGGGCGAATCGCCCGACTCGGTGCCGGGCGGGTACTGCTCGAAGCTGGGCTTCGGCCAGTCGAAGGCGTAGGGCGCGCGGGCGACCCAGGGGCCGTGGACGTGCTCGTAGGTCTCGTGGATCGTCGCCACCGTGCACGCGAACACGGCGTAGCGCGCGGCGGGCACCTCGCGGGCCGCGAGGCCCTTCGGGCACGCGGTGTCCGCGGGCACGGCCATGCCCGCCAGGTAGTCCATCCCGTCCTCGCCCTCGACGTGGAAGCAGACGCCGTAGTACGCCTTGTCGGTGCTGAGCGGATGGATCTCCTGGTGTCGGGCCATGAAGGCCCTCATCCAGATGCCCTCGAAGTCCTCGAGCCCCGGCGCGAAGCGCTCCTGCACGCCCAGGACGGTGAAGGCCTCGCGCTCGACGATCTCCGGCTCCATGGCGGTCTCCCTTGGTTCAGGCGGCCCTCGGCAGGCCATTATAGCAGCGCCACCCGCGGCCGCAATCGCGTCTCGCGCCTCGCCCGCGCCGACTTGACAGGGGCGCCGCGAGCGCAGATAGTGGGCCCCCGCGCCGTGTGGCCGATCGTTGTCCCGCCGCAGATGCGAGGAGGATGGGAGATGCCCGCTGTCGCCCTGGGGCCTGCGTCGTCGCGCTTCACACCGGTCCGGTTCCGAGGCAACGTGAGTCTCTCGAAGCTGGCGGAAGCTGGCGTGTCGGAGCCGATGGCCGCTGCCGTCGAGCACGCGCCAACCGGCGCCTGCGTCGCCTGGGGCATCCCGTTCCGGATCGGGCGTGCCGTGCGGGTCGCCGAGCGCGCTGTCCGCGTGAAGGTGAAGCCGGTGAGGGCGCAGTGGCTGGTCTTCATGCACACGTCCGACGTGCGTCCCTTGGCCGTGAACGAGCACGGCTTCACGTCGCCCATGCGCGGCCGCGGCCAGCTCGCCGAGCACGCGGCCGACTACGTGCTCCACTACGCCGACGGCTCCGAGGCCCGCGCCGCCGTGCGGCGGAGGCACCACCTCGGGGCCTTCACCAGGCACTGGGGCGAGAACTGCGTCGAGGCCGTGCCCCATCGCAAGCCCGAGCCCGCGCGCTGCGAGGCCGACCCGCTCCATCCCAACGACGCCTGGGCCCGACTCCAGTACCGCATCACCTGGAACGACGGCGGCCCATGGGTCAACTGGCTCTGGGCCTGGCAGAACCCCAGTCCCCGCAAGGCGATCGTCGGCATCCGCTTCGAGCCGATCTGCGGCACGATCCTCGTCTCGGCGGTCTCGGCGGGGAAGGCCAGCTCGCAGCCGCTGCGCTGGCGCTCCCGCCGCAAGGCCGTGCTGACCATGCCGAAGGGCCAGGCCTTCGACCCCCATGTCGAGGGCGGCCGCTTCCCACAGATCCAGCTCGACATGGGCCAGGTCATCGCGGCCGCGGCCCGGCCGCTCTACCCCAACGACGCGTGGGCGGCCAGCTACCACAACCGCGTGCCCGAGCGCGCGGAGCGCGAGGTGCTCGTCGAGTACACCGCACACCCCGACGCACGCTTCCACCTGCCCGGCGGCCGCACCGTGCCAGTGGCGAGGCTCGAGGACAAGGGCAGGGCGGGCCGGCTGCGTGTCGTGGCGCCCGCCACCCAGCGGGTGACCCTGAAGGCCGTCGAGAAGGGCACCGGCAAGCCCGTCGCCGTCAAGCTCCACGTCCACGGCGAGGCCGGCGAGTACCTCGCGCCCGTGGACCGCCACCGCGTGCCGAACCCGTGGTGGTTCCAGGACTACAGCGTGGACTTCGCCCACCAGGGCGTCCACTACTGCACCTACGTCCCGGGCGAGACGGTGCTCGACCTGCCGCTCGGGCGCGCCTACGTCGAGGTCTCGAAGGGCTTCGAGATCCGACCCGTCCGCAAGGTCGTGAGGGTCGGCAAGTCCACCCGCGAGATCACGGTCGCCATCGAGCGCGTCCTGCCCTGGCGCGAGCGCGGATGGGTCAGCGCCGACACCCACGTCCACTTCCTCACCCCACCGTCGGCACTGCTCGAGGGCGCAGGGGAGGGGGTGAACGTGGTGAACCTGCTGGCGAGCCAGTGGGGCGAGCTGATGACGAACGTCGGCGACTTCGACGGCAGGACGACGTTTGGCTCACACGACGGCGACGGCGAGTGGCTCGTGCGCGTGGGCACGGAGAACCGTCAGCACGTGCTCGGCCACATCTCGCTGCTCGGCTACAGTGGGAACATCATCGCGCCCATGACGGCCGGCGGGCCGATGGAGTCGGCGCTGGGCGATCCCGTGGGCGTGCTGCTCACCGAGTGGGCGCGGCAGTGCAAGGCCCAGGGCGGCGTGGTCGTGATCCCCCATTTCCCCAACCCCCGGCTCGAGAACGCCGCCACGATCGTGAGCGGCGGCGCCGACGCCGTCGAGATGACGGCCTGGGGCATGCTCTACAACGGCATCGACCCCTACTCGCTGAGCGACTGGTACCGCTACCTCAACTGCGGCTACCTCGTCGCCGCGGTCGGCGGCACCGACAAGATGAGCGCGACCACCGCCGTCGGCACCGTGCGCACCTACGCCCGCATCGCCGACGGCCAGCCCTTCACCTACGAGGCCTGGATGGACGCCGTCCGCCGAGCCCACACCTTCGTCACCTACGGCCCGCTCCTCGAGTTCGCCGTCGAGGGCCAGCCGCCAGGCGCCCGCATGAAGCTCTCGGCGACCGGCGGCACGCTCGACGTCGCCTGGCAGGCCGCGAGCGTCACGGTGCCCATGTCGCGGGTCGAGCTGATCGTCAACGGCGAGGTGCGCGAGAGCCAGGCCGTGCGGCCCGACGCGGACGCGGGCCACTGGTCGGTGAAGGTCGAGCGCAGCTCCTGGCTCGCGCTGTTGGTGCGGGGGCACTATGCCGACAAGCCCGAGATCATCGCCGCGCACTCGACGCCGGTGATGGTCGAGGTCGAGGGCATGCCCTTCTACGCCGCGGCCGACGCCATGACCCTCCTCGAGCAGATCGAGGGCGCGCTCGCATTCCTCGACACCGTCGGCACCCGCGCCGAGACCCGGCGCTATCGCCAGATGCGACTCGTCCTCACCGCCGCACACCGACAGCTCCACAACCGCATGCACCAGCAAGGCCACTACCACGAGCATTCGCCCGCGGATGACCATCCCGAGCACCACTGACCTGAGACCCCGAGCCGACCGCGAAAATGGAGGATAGCGGAATGGGTCGCCCACGAGGCACGCTGCCTTTCGTCGCAGCCTTGGTTCTTGCCGCCGCCCTCGTCGGTGTCGCGCGCGCCGGCGAGCCGGTGCCGCTGGTGAGCGTCGAGGTGCGCAACCTGAGCGACAAGGCGCTCACGGATGTGCCCGTGACGTTCGGTCAGGTGTTCAAGCAAGGCTGTCTGCCAAAGCGCCACGGCATCTACACGTGGATAGGCGGCCGCATGGTGCAGATCGACCACAAGCGCAGGTACGCCGACGGCGGGCCTCGCTTCGTCATCGCGTCGGCTCTCGTGCCCAAGCTCGATGCCGGCGCCTCGCAGACGATCCGCCTCACGGCCACCGTGCCGCCGCCCATGGGCAAGCCGCGGCCCGTCTTCCTCGCTGACCTGCTCAAGACGCCCTTCGACGCCGTCGTCACCGTGACGTTCCCCGACGGCGTTACCCGGTCGGTCAGCGCCCGCAAGCTGCTGGAGCGGGGCGGCGACAAGACGCCGACGTGGCTCAACGGGCACGTCGCGACCGAGTGGCTCGTGGACGGTGCGCTCGACGAGGACCTGCACGCCTGCTTCCAGGTGCGCGCCTACCAGGGCTGCAAGCGTATCCGCGTGTCGGTGGCCGTCGAGAACTGCTGGGACACGTGGGCCGGCAACATCCGCTACGACGTCGCGGTCACCGTCAACGGCGAGCAGGTCTTCGCCAGGCAGGCGGTGGACCACCGGCGGCTGTCGCGATGGCGCAAGGTCTTCTGGGTCGGCGGTCAGCCGCCGGTGCACGTGGCCCACGACCTGGCGTACCTGTCGGCGACGGGCGCGCTGCCGCACTACGACCGCATGATCGTGCCCGCGAAGCCGAACTGGGCGATCCGCGCCGTCCTCGCGATGCAGGGCCCTGAGTGGGACATCCTGGGCCGCGGCGCGCTGACCGCGTACATGCCGACGACGGGCGGCCGTCCCGAGATCGCGCCCTATCCGGCGTGGGCGGTGCGCTACCTGCTCACGATGGATCCCCGAGCCAAGACGGCCGTGCTGCGCAGCGGCGACCTGGCCGGCTCGTGGCCGATCCACGTCCGCGCCCGCAAGACGGGCCGCGTGATGACCCTCGACGAGCGCCCGCAATTCTGGCTCGACCAACGCGGCAAGGACAAGCCGACCTGGAAGCCCGTCCGCCACAAGCCTGACCCCAAGCAGACCCGCCTCTCGCCCGACCTCGCACACCAGGGCTCGTTCGCCACCATCCCCTACCTCGTCACGGGGGACTACTACTATCTCGAGGAGGCCTACTTCTGGGCCGGCTACTGCCTGCTGGCGACGTGGTATCACCCGCGCCAGGGCGGCCGGGGCATCCTGTCGGGGCAGATCCGCGGCAACGCCTGGGCGCTGCGCAACCTCGCCGACGCCGCCTGGATCGCCAGCGACGGCGACCCCGAGGCCACTTACTTCGACCAGAAGGTCCGCAACAACATCGCCGACCGCATCCAGCGCATGTACGGGCCGCCCGAGCGCAACGCCATGGGCTTCTGGGGCGAACGCTCGACGAAGAACGCCCGCATCCAGAAGCCGGCAAACCCCGACTGGATGGTCATCGCGCCCTGGGAGCACGACTACCTGATGTGGAGCTTCCACCACCTCGTCGAGCTCGGCTACGCCGATGCCGCAAGGCCCCGCGACTTCCTGCTCCGCTGGCGCGTGGGCGCCTTCACCAATGCACCCGACTTCAATCCCCTGCTCGCCACGCCCTATCGCTTCGTCGTCGGCGAGCGAGGGCCCGACAAGAGGACCGTCTTCTACGAGGGCTGGAAGCGGCTGGGCGCCGAGAACGCGAGGCTGAGCAAGCCTGGGCTGGGGAACGCGGGGAACAGCTACACCTACTCGGCGCGGGCCGCGGTGGTGTGCGGCGTGGACGGCGGCTTCCCGAAGGCCCGCGACGCCCTCCAGTGGCTCGACGACCATCTGCCGAACCGCCGCCAGGCCATGGCCAAAGACCCGTCGTGGGCCATCGTGCCCGGCGGCGCCGCGGCCAGGAAGCCGTGAAGCCCTTCAGCCGTCCGTCTCCCCTGCAAGGCGCCGGGCGCGTCGTCAGGCCCAGGGCGCGGAGCCTGGCGGCGAGGAGCTCGACGCACTCCTCGTAGCGGTCGCCGGGCGGATTGACGGTGGCGATCGAGCAGAGCTGCGCGGCGAAGCGCACCATCGGCCCGCGCAGCTTCACGATGCGCCGGCCGACGGGGTCCGACGCGGGCGGGCGGCGTCGCTGCGATGCCTTCTTGCTCATGGGCTACCTGGCTCCTGGCTCGGTGAGGCCTGCGCGCGGGACCATCTCGTAGCCGTAGATGGCCTTCTTGCTGGCGAGCCGGGTCATGATCTTCCAGGCCTCGCGTGCCCTGGCCACGTCGCCCTCGACGGCGGAGACGATGCCGACCCAGGCGCCGTAGCGGTGCCAGGCCCACCAGCGCTCCTGACGCTTCTTGAAGGTGTTGTAGGTCATGCCGTGGCCCCAGCCCTTCGCCCGAAGGGGCCAGTGGCCGTTGGCGTCGGGCGCGGTGGTCAGGCCGGCGGGATCGTGGAACGAGTTGTCCTCGTTGAGCTTGGTGTAGTACCAGATCGCGCCGTAGTTCTCGAGGAACTTGCCCGTGCCCACGGCCTGGACCGTCCGCTCCCCGTTCTTGGTGACGACCTTGGTGTCGAGGAGCTGGGTGGCGGTGGAATAGGGCATGGCGTCGCGGGGGTCGTAGCGATAGGTCTCGCCGTCGGGGGCCTTGAACTCGTCGGTGGAGGTGTAGAAGCCGACGATGTAGTCGGCGGCCCAGTCGCGGACGGCCTCGGCCTCGGCGAAGCCCTTGTCCGCGGTGTTGCCCAGGCTCCAGACCACCCACGCATACTGCCACGCCGAGCAGCGCTTCGCGTTCACCCAGTTGGCCCGGCCCGAGCAGCGGAACACGCCGCCCGGCGGGCTGTGCACCTTCCGCCCCGACTCGACGAGCTGCCGCGTCATCTGCCGCATGCAGTCCGTCACGCCCCAGGTGAAGCAGGCGAGCAGGGGGTGGCCGTCGGGCAGGATGAAGGCGGCGTCGACCACGTGGCGCAGGCCGTAGGCGAAGGCGCGGTCCATCCCCTGCCAGCGGAGGCCCTTGTGGGGCCACTCGCCGAGCTGGTAGCTCGCCCAGAAGCTCGCCTCGTCGGCGTAGAACCGGTCGCCAGTCAGCAGGTAGGCGACGTAGCCGAGCGAGGGGGCGTGAGCGTGGTCGGGCTGGACCGGCGGCCGCGTGCCGTCGGGCAGACGATAGAGGGGGATGCGGAAGCCGCGGTCGAGCGGCTTGGGGTCCACCGTGCGGATGTCGTAGCCCGGCGCCCCATCCTGGCGTACGTGGATGTAGAAGGCGCCGGCCCCGTTGCCGTCGGCGTGGAGGATCGCGCGGTAGGTCTTCGGCGCGCCGCTGAGCAGGTAGGCGACCGACCAGGACGGGTAGGGCTCCATCTCCCAGCGGCCGCCCGTGCCGGGCATGTGGCGGTGGATCATGCCGGGCTCCAGGATGCCCTGCTGGCGCTTCTGGTTGTTCCTGTGCTCCGTGCGCCTGGCGTAGATGCCATCGACCTGGGCCTTCGTCGTCGGCTGGGTGAAGCGGTACTTCGGGAAGAACTTGCCCTTGACCCAGTAGGCGTAGTCGGGTCGCCGATGGATGCTCTCGAGCGGCCCGTCGGTCCACGCCAGGATGCGGTAGCGGGTCTGGTCGAGGTGGTCGTAGGCGCCCTCCTTGTAGAGCACCTTCTGCCCGAGGCGCAGCTCGACGCCGCGGAACTTACATTGCACCGGCTCCTTGTAGCCCCTGCGCCGCGGCTTGCACCGCTCGACGATGGCTGCGACCCGCACCGACTTCTCGCCGGTGAAGGCCCGCAGCCGCCAGATGACCTCGATCTGCGGGTCCCGATTCCCATCGGCATCGACGGGCACGTCGTGGATCTCAGTCTCTTTCATCACCGGCCCATCGTAGAGCATGCGCGATCCGCGTGCTGGCCCGCTCAACTTGCCGAAAGGTGTTGCCACGTCGGACGTGAGCACCGCGCCCGTCTCCCGCGTGAGGACGAGCATGAGGCCGTGGAGGGCGCGGTTGTGAGCCGTTCTGAACCGGGGTGGGGCCGCGGCTCGCTCGTTGAGCCACTCGATCTTGACCTTTCCGCCCGCCGGGAGCTTGGGGAGGACGAACGACACAAGTGCGTGACGGATGGAACCGTCGGGCGCCTTGCGCAGGACATCGACCTGCGCCGGCAGCGTACGGCCGCCGATGACCGGCGTGATGCCCTCGGTGAAGTCGCCCTCGGCGCCGATCCGCGAGAAGGTCACGGGCGTGTCCGTCACGGCCCTGGCCGCGTCGAGGTTCTCGTAGCTGTTCGACACGACGGCCTGACCCGCACCCGCGCGGACGGCCGCGAGGCCGGTCAGCAGGAAAGCCAGCCGAAGCGATGGCCGGTGCATGAGTCCCTCCTTAGCCGCGACGCGCTCGGGTTCTCAATGCGGGGCGAGGGCATGGAGCATCTCGCCGGCCCGGATCCGTGTGGCCTCCCAGGCCTCGGGATGGTGCTTCCAGATGTTCGGGTTCTCGTAGTTCTCGGCGCCGAAGGGCGGGACGAGGACGATCGAGTCGACCAGCGCGTCGGCCTGCTTGCCCTTGCCGGCCTCGCGGAGCAGCCAGAAGTACTCGTAGTCCTGCATGCCGCGCCGCTGGGCCTTGAGGCGGATGCTGGGGATCGGGTGGCCGGGCCTGCCGATGAGCTCGCCTCGGTAGATGAGCAGGCCGCTGCCGTTGTAGGCGGCCGGCCCCTTGCCGTAGCGGGCGTTCACGGGGTCGGTCCACCGCTTGCCCCACGCCTCGGTGGGCCGCTCGACGTGCTTGGGCGCGCGGATGTAGTGGGCGTCGAACTCCCACTGGCAGTAGCCGCTGCGGTGCTTCCACGCGCACCAGCCGATGCCCCGGTTGACCAGCAGGTCGAGGTCGGTGAAGGTGTTGGACCCGCAGCCCGAGTTGCCCCGGCGCTCGTAGCACAGCGGCCCGTAGAACCAGGTCTCGACGCCCTTGCCGCGGAAGGTCAGCATCTTCGGCTGATGCCACCCGGCTGTGTGGCACACCCACAGCTCGACGTAGGGGTGGAGCTGCCGCATGGCCGGCGAGTTGTAGCCGCCGTCGATGCGGAACTGGGACCAGCCCTTGCCCAGTCCCTTCCGCACGAGCTTGGCGAAGTAGATCATCTTGTCGTAGGCCGCCTGGTAGTACGACTCGTCGAGCCCGCCCAGGAAGACGACCTTCCGCACCTTCCGCCACACGGGGTCGGCGTCGAAGTGCTCGCGGAACTGGCGGCACGTCGCCAGCCACACCTGCTCCTGCTCCGCGGTCAGGCGGTCGCCCTCCATCGCGACCGGCCAGCCGCCCTTGCGGCCGCGCTTGTTGCAGTTGAACGGGAGCTGGATGTGCGGGATGGGCACGCCGACGCCCGGCCCCCAGTAGCCGTGGTCGGCGGTGAATGCCTTGCCGTCGAAGTACTTCGCGAGCCGCGCGTCGTAGTCGGTCCAGTCGATGGCGACCTTCGTGCCTTCGACCTGGATCTCGGGCGCGTAGCCCGCCACGCCCGGGTGGAAGCGGTGGCGGTGGGCCATCTGGTAGTAGCGCAGCTCGGCCTCGGGGTCCATCCGCCGAAGGCTGCCGTTCCAGATGTCGCCGCGGCAGTGGATCTCGTCGGGCAGCGCGAAGCCCCAGACCGTCAGCCGCACCTCCACCGTCTGCTGCCCGCCCGGCCAGGAGACGAGCAGCTCGCCCGTGTAGTCGCCGGGCGCGGCGTCGCGGGGGACGAAGAGGTCGGCCCACACGGTGTGGTTGCGCTGGGTCTCGCCGATGTGGTTCCGCGGCTCGGGGATGTTCACCGTCACCGTGCCGTCGGCGTCGGCCGGCAGCAGGGCGTCGGGGTACCAGCCCGGCCCGAGGGAGGTGTCCTGGTAGCCCGTCGAGTGCTCCCGCACGTGCACGTACCAGGCCTTCAGCAGCGCGACGTTCCTCCCCGAGAGCCTCGCGTTGCCGGGGCCTGAGAGGCCGTCGAGCGTCACCGTCACCCCACTGACGGGCTCGGCGGCCTCGACGACGACCTGGAACGCGACGAACTCGTTGCGCGCGGCGTGGAGCGCGACGAGGCCCTTCGTCGCGTCCCACACGGCGTTGCGCGCGCGGTAGTCGCCGGTCGGGTAGTCCTTGTGGATGTCGGTGCGGTCCTCGAGGTACTTGCCGGTCTCGGGGCTCACGCGCATCCCATCGCCCGTGGCCC
>CBFDBL010000083.1:0-13868 GCA_965603035.1 uncultured bacterium | reverse complement strand
GACGTCGTAGCGCAGGCCGAGCTTGCGCGCCCACTCGGGGTAGAGGTGGCGCCAGGCGAGGTCGCAGGCGGCGCAGGAGGTGACGACGGTGCGCGCGCCGGCGTCGTGGACCGCCTGGAGGTTCTGGCGCAGCGTCTCGACGAACAGGTCGGTCTTGCCTGCCACCAGCATGGGCATGCCGCAGCAGCTCTCGCGCTCGCCCATCACCGCGAAGTCCACCCCCGCGGCGTCGAGCAGCCGCGCGGTGCCGATGCACACGTCGCGCTCGAGGTAGCAGGCGGTGCAGCCCGTGAGGTAGAGGGCGGGTGCCGCGCGGTCGGGGCCGTGGGTCGCGGCGAGGTCGTCGGGCAGCCAGGCCGTGCGGTCGGCGCGGCGGCCGAGCCAGCAGTTCCCCTCGCGGCGCAGCGAGGCGGCCATGGCCTCGAAGAGCGGGAAGGTCGCCAGCCCCTGACCGGTGACGAGGGTGCCCCGCAGCTTCATCCACGAGGCCTCGATGGGCAGGACCGACGAGCAGGCGCGGTTGCACGCCTCGCAGGTGGTGCAGCCGAGGATCGACTCGACCATGTGGGGGTCCCACGGCTCGCGGCCGGCCATGTACTCCCGGAGCCAGAACCACTTGCCGCGCGGGGTCTGGCTCTCCCAGTGGTAGCCGCGGTACTGGGTGCAGGCCTCGGTGCAGTAGCCACACTGGGAGCAACTGTAGGCGTACCAGGCGACGTCGGCGGGGATGTCGCGGATCGGCTCGGCGGGCCGCTCGCCGACCTGGGTCGCCACGTAGTTGCCGAAGGGGCGGATGAGCGGCTCGAACAGGCTGGTGAGGCCCACCGCGGCGCCCAGCAGCCCGTTGCCGACCACCTTCCCGGGGTTCAGGATCCCCTGGGGGTCGCTGCGGGCCTTGAAGGCCCGGAGCCGGCGGGTGCGGTGCGGGCCGAGGATGGTGTTCGCCTTCGCGGCGAAGTGGAGGCCGGTGGCGTAGGGCCGGCCGCCGTGGGCCTCGGCGATCTTGATGATCGTCAGCACCAGGCCGAACACCAGGTTGTAGCGGAACTTGCGCTGGTCGCTCGGGATGAAGCCCAGGATGACGGCCTCGGGCCCGCCGTTCCCGCCGTTGCGGATGACCAGGCCCTCCTGGACGATCGGCTGGTCGACCTTCCGCTCGATCTCCGTCATCACGTCGCCGAGCGCCTCCAGCGGCACGACCACCTCGGCCGGCACGAGGCTCGGCCCCAGGCGCTTGACCGCCATCAGCCGCGACCGCTGCTTCCACTCGTGGGCCGCGATGCGCTCGCTCAGCAGCTCGGCGTCGCACGAGGCCAGCACCCGCGGCAGCGCCTCGCGCACCGCCGGCCCGTCGCCCGCGCGGAACGCCAGCGTCGTGATGTAGGCCGCAGGCAGCAGCACCCGCTCCTCGACGGGCTGGCCGTGGCGCTCGAGGAGCGGCGCGCGGTTCTTCAGCTCCGCCATCAGGGGGTTGATGAACACCAGCGACCAGACGGGCACGGGCGCGTTGACGAGCAGCTCGGCGAGGCGTTGGAGCGCGTGGGCGTCGGGCGAGCCGACCGCCAGCACCCCGACCTCCTCGTAGGGCTGCACCCGCAGCGTCACCGTGCTGATCAGGCCCGTGATGCCCTCGGCGTCGGAGACGAGCTCGAGATCGGGGCCGGCGAACTCGCGCACCGTCCCGTCCGCCAGCACCACCCGCGCACTCACCACGTTGTCGCGGAACCAGCCCGCCTCGTACGACCCGATCCCCGCGCCGCCCTGCGCCAGCCACCCGCCCACCGTCGAGGCGGGGTAGCTCGTCGGGTAGAGCCGCGCCGCCAGGCCGGCCCTCGCCAGGCGTTCCTCCAGCCGCTCCCACACCGCGCCGGCCTGCACCGTCGCGGTCATCGCCTCGCCGTCGACGTCGAGGACCGCGTCGAGCCGCTGGAAGTCCACCACCACCCCGCGCCGCACCGGCAGTACGCCGCCGTAGCCCGACGAGCCCTTGCCCCGGGGCGTGAGCGCCACCCCACGGGACGACGCCCACCGCACCAGCGCCGTCAGCTCGGCCTCCGACACAGGCTGCACCACTGCGTCGGGCACCGTCCGGCCCACCATCGCCTGGAACAGGCTCGGCAGCGCCGCCATGTCGTGGCCATAGAGCTTGCGCTCGATCCGCCGGAACGACACGCGGGCGCCGAACAGCGCCCGCAGTTCCTCGCGTTGTGCTTTGCGCAATCTCCCCATAACCCTCCTATTCTCGCCCGGCGTGGGTCGGGTGTCAAACACGTCGCGCCGGCCTGTCGCCGCCCAGCCGGGTGGGTTGCATGTCTCGCCGCGAAAGCGCATGATGGTGGCCGCCACACCACCTGTGGGGGATGCCCATGCGGCAGGCCGCTGTCCTGACCCTGGCCCTGGCGGCGCGCGCGCTCGCCCTGGCGGGCGGCGCCGGGGCGCCCGTGTCGGCCGAGGCGTCGGCGGGCTTCGGCGGCTGGTTCCGCCCGGGCTGCGCCGTCCCCTTCCGCGTCACCATCCACAACCGGGGTGCCGCGTTCGCCGGGCACCTCGACCTGGTGGTCGAGGGGATCGCCTGGCGGAAGCCCGTGACGGTCGGCGCGGGCGCGAGCGCGACGGTGGACCTCCTGGCGGCGGTGCACTCGGCGTCGGCGCGGGTCGCCGTGCGCATCGTGCGCGACGACGGCGAGGCCCTGCTGGACGCGGCAGCGTCGCCGGCGCTGCGGGAGCGTCCCGCCGGCCAGGCGCTGGTGGCGGTGGTGGACGGCGCGGGGGAGCTGGCGGCGCGGCTCAGGGCGCTCGGGCCCGAGGTGGTCGAGGTGACGGCCGAGCGCCTGCCGCGGGCGGCGGCGGGCTACCTCGGCATCGACGCGCTGGCGGTAGCCGGCAACGGGCTCGGCGATGCGAGCCAGGCAGGCATCGAGGTGCGGCAGGCGGTTGCGGGCTGGGTGCACCAGGGCGGGCTGGCCGCGTTCGCGCTCGAGCCCGATGAGGTCGTGGCACCCGAGTCGCTGCTGGGCGAGACGAGCCAGTGCGGGAGCGAGATGGCCGCGGGCAAATGGCTGGCGTGGGCGCGGCAGCGCCCGGGCGCCGAGGCGGTGGGCGAGGGCGTGGCCTGGCGCCTCGGGTTGGGGCGGGTGGCGGCCGCCCTGCCCTCGGACGCCTGGCCGGGGGCGACGGCGGCCCTGGCCGAGGCGAGCGCGGCGCGGCGCCGCGGGGGCGGCAACGCGGCGGTCGCGCCCGAGCTCTACCAGGCCTTCGACGCGCCGCCGTGGACCCGTGCCGCGCGCTGGCGGGTGGCGGGCGCGGCGCTGGCGATGCTGGCCGCGGTCGCCGTAGCCGCGCTCACCGTGCCTCGGGGCTGGGGCCGCTGGCGGCGTGCGGGGTGCATCGTCTGGCTCGTCGCGTTCCTGGCCGTCGCGGCGTGGTGGGTCGTCGTGCCTGGCCAGCCGGCCGCGCTCGACACGCTCACCGTCGTGGAAGCCGGGCACGGGCAGGGCGAGGGCTGCGCGACAACGCTCGCCTGCCTGACGGGCGCGGCGCGGGGGCGCGTGCGGCTGGACTTCGCCGGCGCGGCGAGCGTCCTGCCCATCTACCACGATGCGCGCGACGCGGGGACGTGGGAGGACGTGGTGGTGGCCTGGGGGGCCGAGGGCGGCCCCTGCACGGTGTCGTGCGAGGTGCGGCGCGGTGTGCGGCGCTGCTTCGCGGTGCCGTGGGGGGAGCTGTGGCGCCCGCCGGTCGTTCCCGCGCGCGAGGGCGCCGACGGGATCGTCGTGCGGCGCCGACAGGTGGCCGTCGGCGACGGGTGGCAGTCGCTGCGGCGGCTCGGCCAGTGGGGCGACCTGGAGCGGGGGGCCGTGCGGTGGCAGGCGCGGCGCTGGGCGGGCGGCGGCACGTTCCGCGCCCGCTGGGGCGACCTGCCGCACCACCCCGTCCACGGCCGCCGGCTGCTCGCGACGCGGCGCCACCCCGCGCTCCTGTGGGTCGAGGTGCGCGGCGACTGACGGTCAGATTGCGCGCGGCCGGTAGCGGTGGTATACTTCCTCAGGTCCTCAGGGGACGACGCCGTGCCGCCGTGGCGGGTGCACGGGCCTGCCGCCGGACCGTCCGTATCGGGCGCCGTTCCCGCACGTGGCCAGAGGGAATCGACGGGGCGCGGCGACCGCGCGCCCACACAGCGCCCTTGAATAGCACGGATGCACATGGGCGAGCCCACCCCTCCCACTGCGACGTCGGCCTCGCGGCGCGCCGAGCAGCTCGGCGTCGTGGTGCCGCTGGCCAACGAGCAGGACGTGGTGGAGGAGTTCCTCCGCCGCGTGCTCGAGCACCTGGCGCCGCACGACCGCGTCTTCTGCGTGCTCGACAATGTGAGCAAGGACGGTACGAGGGACAAGGTGCAGGCCTGCGGGGAGGCTGATTCGCGCGTCGTGCTGGTCTGGGCGCCGGAGGACCGGTGCGTCGTGGACGCCTACTTCCGGGGCTACCGGGAGGCGCTGGCGGCGGGGTGCGACTGGATCCTGGAGATGGACGGCGGGCTGAGCCACCTGCCCGAGGAGATCCCGCGGTTCCTGGCGGCGATGGCCGGGGGCGCGGAGTTCGCCGCGGGGAGCCGGTTCATCGACGGCGGCTCGCACGCCGGGCGCCCCTCTCGCCGCTGGCTCAGCAAGGGCGGCTCCGTGCTGGCCAACCTGGTGCTGGGCACCAGGATGCGGGACATGACCAGCGGCTTCGAGTGCTTCACCCGCGAGGCCCTCGAGCAGGTGGTCGCCAAGGGCGTGCGCAGCCGGGCACACTTCTTCCAGACCGAGATCCGCTTCATGCTGCGCGGCCGCCGTTGGGTCGAGGTCCCCATCACCTACTCCGCCCCGAGCAGCACCGTGGGCAAGGACAACATCCTGGAGGCCCTGCGCAACCTCTGGCAGCTACGCCGGGAGGCCCGGGCCGAACGCCGACGAGGGAACGCCGGATGAGCGCACGTCTCTTCGCCGTCGTCACCACCATCCAAGAGCCCACCGAGTGCGTGCGGGGCCTGGCCGACGCCCTGCGCCGCCTGGGTGCCCCGCTGGTGGCCGTCGGCGATCGCAAGGGCCCCGCGAGCTTCGACATCGACGGCGCCCGCTTCCTGCCCATCGCCGAGCAGCTCGAGATGCCTTTCGCCCTGGCCAGGGCGCTGCCCGAGGGCCACTACGCGCGCAAGAACCTCGGCTACCTGCTCGCGATCCGCGACGGCGCCGAGTGCATCTACGAGACCGACGACGACAACGCACCCCTGCCGACCTGGGCCCCGCGCCAGCGCCAGGCCGCAGCCCAGAAGGCCGACCCGCGGCCCTGGCTCAACGTCTACCGCCTCTTCTCCGACGACCTCCTCTGGCCCCGAGGCTTCCCGCTCGACCGCGTGACCGACCCCGCCACCTTCGAGCACGACCCCGACCGGGCCCTCGACGAGGTGGACGCCCCGATCCAGCAGGGCCTCGCCGACGAGGCGCCCGACGTGGACGCCGTGTGGCGCCTGCTCCTGGACAAGCCTCTGCGCTTCGAGCGCCGCCCCAGCGTGTGGCTGCCGCCGGGCACCTGGTGCCCGTTCAACAGCCAGTCGACCTGGTGGTGGCCGCCGGCCTTCCCGCTGCTCTACCTGCCGAGCCTGTGCTCGTTCCGGATGACGGACATCTGGCGCAGCTTCGTCGCGCAGCGGTGCCTGTGGGAGCTGGGGTGCGGACTCGTGTTCCACGCGGCCGAGGTCGCGCAGGAGCGGAACGTGCACAACCTGATGCGCGACTTCCGCGACGAGGTGCCCGGCTACCTGGGCAACGAGGAGATCGTGCGGCAGCTCGGCGCGCTGGCCCTGGAGCCGGGGCCGGCGGCGGCGGGCGCCAACATGCTGAGCTGCTACGAGCGGCTGGTCGCTGGCGGCTTCTTCCCTGCCGAGGAACTGGAGCTGGTGCGGGCCTGGCTCGACGACCTTGCCCGGGTCGCGTCGGGCTGAGCCGCCCAGCCGCAGCGAGGCACGCGAGCCCCATGTCGGTGACAGCGCGCGGGTGGGACTACCTGGTCGTGACGGCGTCGAACGGCGCGCAGGCGGCGGCCTACGAGTCGCAACTGGCGGTGCGCCGCGAGCTCGGCCTGCTGGCCGGCGTGCGCGAGGTCGTGGTCCTGCCCGACCCCGGCGGCCGGCGCGTCGGCAGCGGCGGCAGCACGATCTACTGCCTGCTCGAGCTGCTCGAGCGCGAGCTGCCGGCGGCGGCCGACCGCTCCGACCCCGAGGCTTGGGAGGCCGCGCTCCGGCGTCTGCGCGTGCTCGTCGTCCACGGCGGGGGCGACTCGACGCGGCTCCCGGCCTACGCCTCCTGCGGCAAGATCTTCGTCCCCGTGCCCGGCGAGAGCGACAGCGCGCTCGGCATGACCCTCTTCGACCGCCAGCTCCCCACCTACCTCGCCCTGCCCGCCCCCGACGGCGACGCGGGCCAGGTGGTGATCGCAGCGGGCGACGTGCTGCTGACCTTCGAGCCGTCCGAGGTCCGCCTCGGCCAGCGCGGCATCACGGGCCTCGGCTGCCCAGCCGCGCCGGCGCAGGCCAGCCACCACGGCGTCTACTGCACGGACGGCAGCGGCCGAGTGCGGCTCTACCTCCAGAAGCCGTCGGCGGAGCGTCAGGCGGAGGCCGGCGCGGTCGATCGCTACGGGCAGGCCATCCTCGACGTCGGCGTGCTGAGCTTCGACGCCGCCGCGGCCGCCACGCTGCTGAGCCTGTGCGACGTGCACCCCGGCGAGGACGGGCGGCTGCGCTGGACGGGGCCGATGGGCGAGGCGATCGAGACGCACGGCATCGACGTCTACAGCGAGATCTGCTGCGCCATGGGCTCGGAGGCCACGGCCGAGCACCACGCGGCGTCGGCGCGCGACGGCGGCTCGACCCTCGACGAGGGGCTCCTGCGGCGGATCTTCGACGCGCTCGCGGCCGTCCCCTTCAGCGCCAGGGCACTGCCGCGCTGCGGCTTCCTGCACTTCGGCACCACCCGCGAGATCATCGCCAGCGGCATCAGCCTGATGCGGCAGGACAGGGCGACCCCGCACCTCGAGGCGCAGGTGGACCTGACGAACACCTTCACCGGGGACGCGCGGCTCGTGGGGGCGAACGTGTGGGCCGAGGGCTGCCGCATCGGCTCGACCGTGACCCTCAGCGGCCACAACGTGATGGTGGGGGTGGACGTGGACGCGCCGCTGTCGCTGCTGCCGCGCGCGTGCCTCGACGTGCTGCGGGGGCGTGACCGCTCGGGGCGTGCGGTGTGGTTCGTGCGGTGCTACGGCGTGGAGGACAGCTTCAAGGTGTCGGTGGCGCGTCGGGCCACGTTCTGCGGGTGGCCGGTCGCGGAGTGGCTGGCGGCCGTGGGTGCGGGCGCGTCGGACGTGTGGGACGAGGGCCTGGCGCCGGCCGCGCGGCGGGTGTGGAACGCGCGGCTGTTCCCCGCCGAGCCGGGCCCCGAGGGCTACAGGCGCTGGCTGTGGATGTTCGACCCGGCCAGTGCGACGGCGGCGGAGCAGCGGGCCTGGCGCGAGGCCGACCGCTACAGCCTGGCGGAGATGGCGCAGCTCGCCGACCACGCGGCGTTCCACGACCGGCGTGCGCGGATCCGCGCCGAGCAGGTCCGCGTGCTGCTGCGCCGCTGCTTCCGCCGCGACAGCGGCTTCTCCGCCGCGGATCTCGCCCACGCGCTCGGCCACGCGCCCGACCGAGGGGCCCTGGCTGCGAGCCTGCTGGCCGAGGCGCACTGGCACGCGAGCGACGCGGGCTCGGAGCGCGAGGCCTTCGTGCCCTCGCGCATCCTGCACACCCTGGCGTCGGCGTGCGGGCGCCTGGCCGACGAGGGTGCGAGCCTCGGCGAGGCGCTGCCCGGCCTCGGCGACGCCCTCGAGGCGTCGGCGCGCGACTGGCTGGCCGAGGTGGGGGTCGATGTGTCGGCCGACGCGCCGGCCGGGCGGTGGGTCGCGCAGGCCCGCGCCGCGGCGTTCGCGCACGTGGGGCGGGCCATCGTGTCGAGCGGGACGCGGATGGCTGAGCTGCCGCGCAGCGTGCTGCGGGGCGACGAGATCGTGTGGGGGCGGGCGCCCGCGCGGCTCGACGTGGGCGGCGGCTGGACGGACACGCCGCCGTACTCGCTGGAGTTCGGCGGCCGGGTGATCAATGCCGCGGTGACGCTGAACGGGCAGCCGCCGATCCAGGCCTACGCGCGGGTGATCGGCGAGCCGGTGGTGCGGATCGCGTCGATCGACCTGGGCGCGCGGGTGGAGATCGGGGAGCTGGGCGAGCTGCTCGACTATGCCCACGAGGTGAGCGAGTTCGCGCTGACGAAGGCGGCGCTCGCGCTCAGCGGCCTGTCGCCCGAGGCGGCGCCCTGGCCGGCGGGCATCACGCTGCGTGCGATGCTCGAGCAGTTCGGCGGCGGCATCGAGCTGACGACTCTGGCGGCGATCCCGAAGGGCAGCGGGCTCGGCACGTCGAGCATCATGGGCGCCGTCATCGTCGCGGTCGTCCAGCGCGTGATGGGCCGGGCGCCCACGCGGCAGGAGCTGTTCCACGACGTGCTCCGCCTCGAGCAGGCCCTGACGACCGGCGGCGGCTGGCAGGACCAGATCGGCGGCGCCGTGGACGGGGTGAAGGTGATCGCCACCGAGCCGGGGCTGGTGCCCGACGCCACGCTCCAGTACGTGCCCGCCGACGTCCTGGACCCGCGCGCGAACGGCGGGCAGACCCTGCTTTACTACACGGGCATCACGCGGCTGGCGAAGAACATCCTCCAGCAGGTCGTCGGGCGCTACCTCGATCGCGACCGCGTGGCGATGGACACGCTGACGCGCCTGCGGCGGGTGGTGAGCGACGTGGCCGACGCGATGGCGCGGAAGGACCTGGCGGCGTTCGGGCGCCTGGTGGACGTGGTGTGGGAGCTCAACACGCGGCTCGACCCGGGGTGCACAAACGCCGAGGTCGAGGCGCTGCTGGCGCGGGTGCGGCCCTACGTGCACGGGGCGAAGCTGCTCGGCGCGGGCGGCGGCGGCTTCCTGCTCATGGTATGCAAGTCGCCGCGCGACGCGGCGCGGGTCCGGGCCATGCTGGAGGCCGAGCCGCCGAACGAGCTGGCTCGCTTCTTCGAGTTCGCCGTCAGCCGCTCGGGCCTGGTCGTCACCGCCTGCTAGCCTGCGTCCGCTTCCTTCTTGAGCGTGGGGTCGAGGCGGTAGAGGTGCAGGAGCCAGGGGTGCGGCTCGAGCTCGAGGACCTGCTTCGGCGAGGTCTCGAGCAGGCGGACCAGGTGGGGCGGGACGGGCCGGTCGGAGACGATGGCGAGGTGGGTGGCGCCGAGGGCGATCAGGCGCCCGATGTTCTCCTCCGACAGCTTGTCGGTCCGGATGTTCCACCCGAGCCGCCGGGCGCGGTAGAGCACGCGGGGGTCCCACCACCAGGTGTTCGCCTGTGAGGGCGACGCGATGACGAGCGCGTCGTCGGGGGTGTGCTCGCGGATCCTCGCCCCTGCCGATACGCGGACCCAGTCCACCTCGTAGTAGAACGCCTCGGCCTTGCGCACCGACGTGCCGACGAGCAGCAGCACGGTGAGCGCCAGCGGCGCCTGCGCCAGCAGCCCGGACCGCCCCCGCTCCAGGAACAGCGTCTCGAGCGCCACGGCGATGAAGAAAGCCAGCGGGGCGAGCAACGGGATCTGGTAGTAGTCGTGGACGAGGTTGAGGTTGAAGAAGATCAGCACGTAGAGCCCCACCCCGGCCAGCCATACCCAGAAGAAGGCCAGCCCGCGCTTCTCGCGCGACCACGGGATGAGGCCGATGAGGAGCAGATAGATCCCCAGGCTCCCCGTGATCGCCGTCACCACCCGCCGCGCGAGCATCACCCAGTTGCCGATCTCCAGCCGCTGCGACAGCGGGCCGAAGAACCAGTCGGCCCGCAGCGCGAACTTCATGTAGCCGGGGATGAACGACCAGTCGGGCGCCGCCGCATTCACCCGCGCCACGTGCCACCGCCAGAGGGCGAACGCCACCACCGGCAGGACCATGATCGGCGCCCACTTGAGCAGCGGCTTGATCTTGAGCCGGCGGAGGGCGTGGAGCCCGAACGGGAAGAAGAGGTAGAAGGCATAGGGCGCCTTGATGAGGAAGGCGACGATGCCGAAGGCCGTGCCCGCGACGATCAGGCCCGTGCGCTCCTCATCGTAGCCGCGCAGCAGGTAGTAGAGCATCGCGTGGGAGCAGAAGACGGCCCAGAAATCGATGTGCATGGCCCGCGAGTAGAACAGCGCCAGCGGCGCCGCCAGGTAGACGAGCGTCGCCAGCTTCGCGGCGCGCGCGTTCCGCAGATACCGCACCAGCAGGTAGAAGTACCAGGCCGAGCCCAGGCAGGCGAGCAGGGTGAGCGCGCGGGCCACCGCGTGGTGGGGGCCGAAGGCGTGGTAGCCCAGGGCCATGACGGCCTCGGGCAGGGGGAACTCGAAGGCGAGGGTCTTGTGCAGGCCCATATAGCACATGGATGGGTGCAGCAGGTCGAGGCCGTTGCGGTAGAACTCGAGGGCGAAGAAGGCGGTGTCGCACTGGCGGCCCGAGTGGGGCCCTGCGATGATCTCGCCCATGTGGCGGAACCGGACGGCGACCAGCGCGACGGCCAGGAGCCAGAACCACAGGCGGCCGTCGAGGAGACGTGCGCGGAGGCTGCGCTGCGCGGTCGCGGCAGCGTCGGGGCCAGGGGTGGGCGTGCCGTTCTGGAGATCCGCGTTGTCAGGCATTCGGCGGCGCCTTCGGGGAGTCGGGGGAGAGCGACGATCGAGGACGAGGACGACGCGAGCCACTGCTCGACGCGGAGCGGGCTGAGGCTACGGCTTGATGGCGATCTTGCTCTCGCCGGGGACGATGAGGTCGAAGAGCCACTCGACCTCCGCGTTGAGCATGCGCACGCAGCCCTTCGACATCTCCTTGCCGATGGACTCGGGCTCCCACGTGCCGTGGATGCCATACTGCCCGGCGCCGGCGCCCTGGATGGTGATCCAGCGGGTGCCGAGGGGGTTGTTCTTCTTGTCCTCGAAGGGCACGGGCGCGCCGTCGCCGAAGTAGGTCGGCTCCTTGAGCTTATGCCCCGCGACGAACTCGCCGATCGGCGTCGAGCCGTCCTTGCCCAGCCCGACCTTGAACTCGCGCACCCACACCCCGCCCTTGGTCAGGGTGAGGGTGAACCGGCTCTTGGAGACCGCCGCGTCGAAGCCGCCCGGGACGACCTTGAGCCGCTGGCCGATGCGGATGGCGTCGCTCGGGAGGCCGTTGATCCGCTTGAGGAGGCCCACGGTGGTCTTGTGCTGGCGCGCGATCTTCCACAGGCTGTCGCCCGCCACGGCCTCGTGGACGACCGAGAGCCCTGGGCAGGGCCTGGGGGTGAAGAGGGCCTCGTCGGCCAGCTTGGTGAGCCGCTGCTTGAGGGCGGCGGGGTCGTCGGGCTGAGGCTCGGCGAGCAGGGCTGCCGAGAGGGTCTTGATGGCGTCCAGGCGCTGGCCGGCGTCGAGCTGGGCCTCGGCCTTGGCCAGGACGGCCTCGGCCTTGGGCGGCTCGGGCGGCGGCGTCGCGGTCGTGGGCTTGGGCGGCGTCGCGGTCGCAGGCGCGACAGGCCCCACGCCCGTGGCGGGCGCGGGCGTGTGGGTGGCGGGCTTGGCGACCTCGACCCGCGTGGACGGCGTGGCGGTGGAGGGTGCGGTCGGCCCTTCGGCCGGCGGGCCGGCGGGCTGGTGCGTGCCGACGACGATGGCGACGACGATGATGGCGACGGCGATGATGAGTGCGATCCAGGAACGTCTCATGGCTGGCCTCTCCTGGCTGCCGGCGCCCCAGTCATTGGGGCCGGCCGGGCGGCTGGCGCTACATGTGGGAGCGCTGGTGTGCAGGCCGCCGCTGACCGATCCAGGCTCGTGGGCGGTGACACGGGGAGATCTGGCGGCGGCACAGTCCCGCTACGCTCGATCGCTGCTGAGTGTAGCATGTGGCGCTCTGGCATGCAAGGGCGAGGGGGACGATTTGCCGGCGATTTCCCGCCGCCGCTAGCCGCGGTAGCCGCGGTCGCGCCGCCGGCGGCTCATCGCGTCGAGGAAGGCACGCTCGCGGCGGCTGAGTGCCTGGAGGCCCTCGCGGCCGACCTTGGCGAGCAGCTCGTCGAGGTAGCGCTCGTCGTCGGCCTCGCGCTGCACCTCGCGCTCGCGGCGGCGGTCCGCCACCCGGTCCACATACTGCGCCAGCGCCGGCGACAGGCGCCAGAACAGGTACCCGTAGAGCGCGCCGCCCAGGTGCGCGATGTGCGCCACACCGTCCTTGGAGGCCGCGATGCTGTAGAGCAGGTCCATGCCCACCAGCAGCGTGGCCAGCCACTTCAGCGGGATGGGCACGAAGAAGAAGAAGACGAGCTGATTCGGGAAGTGGATCGCGCACAGCACCAGCACGGCCATCACCGCCGCCGACGCACCGATCGCCGGCGGACACGCCTGCTGGAGGAACCCCGAGGAGCACGTCTGGGTCCCCACGTACGCGATCCCGCCCAGCACCCCGCCGCCGAAGTAGAGCAGCAGCAGACGGTTCCGGCCCAGCAACTGCTCGACCTGCGTGCCGAAGAAGTAGAGCGCGAGCATGTTGAACAGGATGTGGAAGACGTCGGCGTGGAGAAACATGTAGGTGACGACCGTCCACACCCAGCCGCGCCGCAGCACCATGTCGGCCCGCACGCCGAGATACGGCGCGAGGTCCACCACCCTGAAGGAGCGCAGGAAGAACTGGACGACGAAGACGGCCACGTTGATGAGGATCAGCCGCCGGACCGTGGGTGTCCAGCGCGGGAAGTGGAAGCGGTAGCCGGCGTCGTCGCCTTGGGGGTACATCGCAGCGTCCCCGGTCGATTGTCCCGCGCGCCGCGACCCGCCCCGAGGCCCTCGAGGCGGGTCGTCCCGATGCTGGAGCCCATGGTCGGAGTCGAACCGACAACCCCAGCTTTACGAAAGCTGTGCTCTGCCGATTGAGCTACACGGGCTCGGGGGCCTTCGATCTTATACCCGTTCTTCGGGCCAAATGCAAGCGCCGAGCGCGTTGATCTTCCCGTCGGCGCGTGGTAGAATCGTCGTGGGGACCGAGTGCCGGGGCCGGCTGTTGGAGCACGACATGGCCGTCGCGGAGAAGGAGCAAGGGCGGGAGCAGCAGGAGCGGGTGGCTCGGACCGTGCTGCGGTTCCTGCGGTCGCGCGCGCGGCTCGACGAGGTGGTCGCGAGCAGCGCGGGCCAGGGGCGCATCCCCTTCGAGACGATCAACGCCTTCGTCGAGGGCGAGCTGTTCGACCTCAAGGAGGAGTGCCACGCGCTCTTCCGCCTCCAGCACGGCGCCGACCGCGAGGAGGAGCTCGACGCCTCGAGCCTCTTCGACCTGCTCGTCGGCTCGCTGTTCCACCAGATGATGAAGGTCAAGGAGAACACCTACCAGCTCGAGCGCTACGCCCCCCGCTACGCGGCCCTGCGCAAGGCCATGCGCGGGCCGGGCCCGCCCGAGCACGGCGCCACCTTCCTCCGCGAGGGCGAGCGCATCATCCAGCGCGCGCGACGCGCCCTGCGGCAGGACTTCGGCCACGCCCTCGAGCTCTTCCACGAGGCCACCGTCGTCCTCCGCCACCTCCTCCGCGAGAACCGCTCCAACCCGCTCCTGGTCCGCGTCCTGCTCGACAACAAGGCCGCCATCGACGCCGTCTACGGGCGCCGCATGCTCGACGACCTGCTCTCCGAGATGTACGACGGCCGCCGCGCCCAGGCCTACCTCATCGCAGCGGCCGACCTGCTCCAGGGCGGATGGCACGACCGCGC